>NZ_JAXHCI010000006.1:0-11544 GCF_042466455.1 Loktanella sp. R86503 | reverse complement strand
GTCTTGTCCCAGAAATTTGGGAACAATTACCAAGAATATATGGGCCGCGTTCCGCGCTGGCTGATCATCTAAACAAATTGAGGCCAAGAAAATGAGTAATGCGACCGATAACAACGACGTATCTTGCGGATGCTCTGGCAACCCGAAATTTGATGGTGTCGATCCGACCTATAAGCGCGTCTTATGGGTCGTCATCTTCATAAACGCCGCAATGTTTGTGGTCGAAATGTCCGCAGGTAAACTTGCCGGTTCACAGGCATTGCAGGCGGATGCCCTCGACTTTCTTGGCGATGCGCTGACCTACGGGCTAAGTCTGGCCGTGATCGGGATGAGCCTGAAGGTCCGCTCGACCGCTGCGTTGCTTAAGGGGCTGAGTTTGCTGACTATGGGACTGTGGGTCTTTGGCTCGACCGTATATCAGTTCTTCGTTCTTGGCATGCCATCGGCAGAGATTATGGGGTTGATCGGCCTGCTGGCCCTTGCCGCCAATCTGGCAAGTGTTTTGCTGCTCATGCGTTACAAAGACGGTGACGCGAACGTCCGGTCTGTCTGGCTGTGCTCGCGTAATGATGCCATCGGCAATGTTGCTGTCATGATCGCAAGTGTGGCGGTATGGCTGACGGCCACTGCATGGCCAGACCTTGTGGTTGCCATCTTCATGGCTGGGCTTTTCTTGCGGTCCGCCCAGCTCATTCTGGTCCAGTCGTGGCAAGAATTGCGGTCAGGTGAAGATACTGGCGCACTGGACAGTCATGGACATGACCATGCTCACTGAAATTGAAAAGCTGTCGATCCTGATTGGAGGCATCGCGGGTTTATACCTTATTGGCGCACTTGTATGGTCTATCGTCTACCCTGCAAGACGTATCTGGCCTCCAAAGGAGGCCACGAAGAGCGTAAAAATTCGGGTTTGGGCGGCAACAATCGCGATTTTTTCAGCGACATTCTTGCTGGGTATTTTCGATTGGAACAGCTTGGGTTGGCCTGCTGAAATTCGTTGGGGTATCGGGCTTACTTTGATCATCTTAGGGAACATAGTCGTGTGGGCCGGAGTGGTAAAAATAGGGTTTGCAGCAACCAGTGGCGAGGTCGCCGAACTGAAAACGGACGGCCTATATCGTTACTCTCGGAACCCTCAATACATGGCTGATATGGCTATTCTGATTGGCTGGGCCGTCCTTTCGGCATCAAACTGGGCCACGTTCATCGCAGCAGTTGGTGTTCTGACCCTCGCCATAGCCCCGTTCGCCGAAGAACCATGGCTAGAGGAAAGCTATGGTCAGCAGTTTAGAGACTACAAAAGCCGCGTGCGTCGTTACATCTGACACCTGCTAAAAACCACCGTTTCTGGAACGGTCCTGGCTAGTTCTGGCGGTCGTTTCCCACCGTTGGGTTGGCCCCCCCAAAATCTTTACGGTTCGCGCTTTCGAAGGAGTTCTTAGCACAGTACGGAGGCCAGAATGCAATTCTGGTTAACAGTACGCATATCCTGCAACTGCAACTCATGGTTCTGCATGTGATGGCTGTCCGAACAATAATGGTTTTTATGACTTTGAGGACGGGAGCGCAGGGAACAGACTCCGGTTGTCATGTTAAGGCGCAAAAATGACCAAAATCGATGATCCACTATTCGCCCCAGGTACCACCTATGTTGAGGTCGAGTGCTGGGCCTGTAACCACCGGATCGACCTGACACCGGACAAGCTACCGGCTGGCATCAGTAAGGCTGATTTTGAGCGCCGAGCGATCTGCAAATGCGGAACAGGCTGGCCAAGGGTGACGCGACATCCAAAGCCCGGGCCGAAGGGACACTGGTAGTCTCATTCCGCCTTCAATAGCACCCAAGCGTCCACGCTCAACGCGGCTGCTAGCCGCGCGATATTATCGACTGAGATATTTTGCTCAGATCGCTCTACGGCACTGAGATATGTCCGGTTCAAGCCGCTCTCCAAAGCAAGCCTCTCCTGGGACCAGCCGCGCTCGGCGCGGTGGAGTTGCAGGTTGCGCGCAAGAACATCGCGGAGCTGGCTTTTGGGCGTTCTTTTCACATCTGGAAAAGGCGCGATTGTCGGTTATAACTCTACCTGTTTTAACATACATTCGAGATGCCAAAGAGATGGAAGTCCAACCCTAAAGAGCAGGTGAAAACGCTATGCAGACCGTGGCAACAACGGAACTGACCAAGACGGGGGCCGCGATGTATCAGCTGATCTCTCGCGGCATGTTAAACCCAACTGAAGCAAGTCACCTCGTCGCAGAAGGCCTCGCAAAAGTGGATCTGCTGAACATAGAGGTTGGAACCCCCAAACCTGAAGCATTCGAGCTTATTGCCTTAACCCCTGAAGGCGAAGAACTCGCGCAACAACTCGAACAACGCTTGGCGCCCATTGCTGGATTATGCGGCGCGCTCGATGTCTTGGGCAGTTCGCCGTCTTCCCGCGACCAATGGGTTTTCACACGCAAATGCTTCTGGGATCGCCTGTTGGATTTGAAAAACTCAGTTGCAGCGAACTGGCACTCGGACGATCCTGTTGAAACGTCGCCAGGGCTAACGTTACCTGAATATATTCCGCATGTTGTTAAACGGACTAAAGTGACGAAGCGCGAGAAGCTCAGCTTGGAGCCCTTCTTAGCAGAGCTGCGGGCGATTGATCCTGACTTTGACAAAAAGGACCCTACCGATGAGCCCTGAACAACAGCACACACCCGAACCGGCAAAACTCTGGTGGGAAAGCCCTTGGACGATGATTGCCGTACTGGCTGTGATTAGCCTCATCGGCATTGTCGATCAGGCGCTGAACTAGCTACCGCCATTGAAAGAATGTGCAGCCTTGCCTCCTTGGAGGCCGAGCGATAATTTGGACGCAGGACAAATTGTCTAGTGAGTGCACATTCTTTTAATGGCGGGGGCGTCGATGCTAGGCAACGGGTCTGGGTTTGAAGACGAAAAGCGCCGCGGGGGCTCTACACAGCCGCTTCGGCTGGGGCGCCCGTCAGTTGGATCACGGCGGTTTGCCATCCTGCGGGTGAGCAAGCTCAGCGGCATGGGCAAGGTGGCCGCAGCCGCACGGCACAACCTGCGTGAACGCGACGCCTCAAATGCGCGGCCCGAAGATGTGAACCGTAACATTCACCTAGCCGGCGCACGCACCTCCCAAGAGCTAGCAAAGCTCTGGGAAGAGCGCGCACCCGAGAAGGTCCGCAAGAACGCCGTTCACGCCCTCGAATACGTGGTCACAGCCTCACCGGAAAAGATGCAAGCGATGGGCCAGGAGGACAGCGAGCGTTACCTGCGCGATGCGCTGACTTGGCTGGAGGAAAAGCATGGTCCGGAAAACATCCTCTCGGCCGTGATCCACCAAGATGAAACCACACCGCATTTGCAGGTGCTGGTGATCCCTATCGACGAACGCGGCAAGCTGAACGCGCGGGCGATGGTCGGCGGCAAGGCGCAGCTCTCCACGATGCAGACAGACTTCGCGGAACGGGTCGGGGCAAAGTACGAGCTGGATCGGGGGATCAAGCGATCCAATGCCCGCCACGAAACCATCAAAAGCTACTATGGCCGGGTCAATGACAACGCAGAGATATCCCTCACGCTCCCAGGGCGCGCCATAGGGGGCTTCATGGGCCGCGGGAGGGAGACTGACGGCGAATGGCGCACAAGGGTCTCAGAGATCGCCTCAGAGGCCGTGAGGGTCGTTGGTGCACAAGCCGCAGAAGAGCGGAACGCTCTGCGCGATGAGCTAGACTACACCAAACTAGCTTTGGCAGACGTGACAACCAAAGCGGAAACAGCCAATCGGATCCTCCGTTTCATAGAAGTCGCCCACAATATCGCGAACTATGACGGTGACGATAAGCAAGCTGCCCTAACGCGCTATCATAGGCAGTACATCGATTACGCTCCTAAGCTCCCTGAAAACATTTGCTACCTCATCGACGGCATTATGTTTGACCAGGGTATGAAGGGGTTCTGGGAGATCGAGGAAGAACGGGAAGAAGCCGAGCGGGCTGCCGCTGAACGCGAAGCCCAGGAACAACAGCGGCTCATTGATGAACGTCTTCGCGAGGACGCTGAGTGGGAGCGCAAATGGGAGCGGGATCATAGCCGGGATAGTGGGCACGAGAGGTAGCCTGCCCGCTCCAGCAGATTCCTTTGCCGGCTTTGGATCAGCTGAGAACGGCACGCTGACCTGCCAAGAAGCCCCAAACCACATTCATATTTTTACAAAAAAGCGCGCAGCGCCTTCTTGTTCTATAAGTTCTATAAGTTCACGTAGAAATTTACCTTAAAAATCATAACTTTATCATATTTCGGGTGACAAATGGGGACGCTTAAGTGACAAATGGGGACTCTACGGTGACAAATGGGGACGCAAACACGCATTGACGGGTGACATTGATGCGTCGATAAATGTCACCATGATAAAGACACTCCAAGTTGCGAATGACCGCGCTCACGATGAAACAAAAACTGTGCTGCCAGCAGAGGTGGCGCGGGGCGTTTACATTGAAAACCCGCCGAGCGCCGAAGCCCTCAAGCTCATGCATTTGCTTATCGCGACGGCAGGAGGGCGCATGGCTGAGGATGTGCGTCATGAGCTCCGTCTTGCCAGCATCAAATCCATCACGGGAATGCGGAACCATTCACGCGCTACATTACGTGAGTTGTTCATCGAGCTTGCTGGGGCTGTGATGGTCTTCGACGATACTGACGCCCAGTGCGAAATTATTGGCGGGTTCTTGGATCGTGCAAAGCTTGATTACCGCGATGAGGCCACCGATGATTTACTGGTCGCATGGTGGTTCGGCGGAGCTTTTCGAGAGATGGCCGAGAACTCGTGTCACTGGGCCATCATGGACAGGCAAACCGTTTTTGCCCTATCCTCGAAGTATTCAATTTTACTGTTCCAATATGTAGCCTCGTTGGTGAACCTGAACTACGTCACCAGCAAAACGTTCACTGTATCAGAGCTCCGAGCAGTGATGGGCGTTTCAGAGGGAAAGTTGGAACGATTTGCAGATTTAAACCGCCGGGCTCTTTCAGCTGCTATCGCCGAAATCAACCAAACGTCGCGTTTGACCCTAACGGTGACGCCGCGCAAATCTGGACGCACGGTAACTGGCATTACGATTGCTTGGGCAGAAAAAGAACCTGAACGGAAGCGTGACACCAAGCGCGAACTGGAACGTCCCAAGGTCGGTCGTAAAGCACGGCGCGACGGGACAGCCGAAACCCCCACCCTCACCTTTCCGGAACACGGCACGATCCGGGACACGCAGCCATGGGACCGGATTGCACGGGACACGGCACCAAAGCTTGAAGGCGGCCATGTGCCAGATCTTCGACAGTTGGCCGACGCATTTCGTAAGTGGTGCGGCGAGAAGTCGATACCACTGGATGCGACCAGCATCGAAAAAACGTTCACCACATGGTGTAAACGTTATTCGGCACATTAAAGATAGCAAATATAAATTAAGTGTAGTTAAGATGCGTTTTATATGTGAGCGGAGTATAGTAATTGAAATATAATATAAAAGAAACCTTGTCTACGCTGTCTGATATAGCATCAGTTGTTGGAATGGTTATAGCTATAGGGGGCGTGATTGCTGCCGTGTATGCATTCGTATATCCAGCCAAAGCAGCAGACACTATATCTGACATACAAGCATATTTTGAAAGATCGCAAGAGGATATTATTTCAATAAAAGAAGCTCAAATTGATATGCAAGAATCAATTATTGACGCTATTCCTAAGTGGGTCAATTTTGAATACTCTCCCTATGAAACTGGTAATCCCATGTCATCACTTTACACAATAGTGAGCCTCCAGAATAAATCCACAAACCCTATAAAATTGCATATAGTGTCATTTGGTGATGGTGAGCTAAGTGGAGAAGATGAAGTCTTTGTCATGCCCGGTGAAAGTTTCGGACATGTATCTGACGGCTGGTTTTCTGAAATAGAATACTGCTTGTCTGGTGTGTCAGATGGTCTCAAAGAGGGCGCCTTCTACGAGCGAAGAGTTTACGAAGAAGGAAATCTAAAAGATGCGACTCAATCTTTTGCAAAGATCAAAGGGTGTGAAGTAATGTAAGTTTAAAGATTGGCCAGTCTGCGCCTAAAACAGTCTTTTTTGTCACTGCCATAAAATCTAGGCTAAATTGGCGGCCAAGGCCGTAACGACCCTTCAGAAACATCTGAGTAGCGCATACGATATCATAACACTTGACTGAACGAGCACTGTTACGTTCGCCTTTCGCGTGCCATACTCCTATCCTGCGGCATGATAATAATTAGTTGGGTGGTAAATATGAAGATAGCCGTCGTCGGATGTGGGCCGAGAGCAGTTGCAATCGCGGCCCAATGTGCTGCCCTCAAGGCAATCGGCATTACTCCACCGTCAGTTACAATCTTCGAAAAAAATAATGCATTATCAGCTTGGAGTGGCGATGCCTCTTTCAGCGATGGCCTATCGCTTTTATGCACTTCAATCGAGCGGGACGTTGGCTATCCATATGCGCGTTCGGGAAGTGGAAAGGAAGAGGTGCTACTAAGCCAGTTTTCGTGGAGAGCGTACCTAACTACTAATCTCGCATTCGGCTCGCTCGAATTGAATGACTGGTTTTCTAGGGGTCGCCCTCAACCCTCACATAGTGAATACGTTGGTTATCTTTCGTGGGCATTGAATCGTGCTCGGGAATCCGGCGGTATAGAGCTCATCGAGAGAAAAGACGTTGTGAGCATTGGTTTCACAGAAGCTGACAGGTGGACACTTTCTGCAAGGTCGCTCAATGGGACGATCACAGATTATCCGGGCTTTGATGGCGTGGTTATCACAGGACTAGGGCCAAGGAGCGATTCAATCTTTAAGGGGAAAAATCCTCTTTTCTTCAATGGCCTAGATTTCTGGCAAACCGATAGAAAAAAAGCACTTTTATCCAAAATTGACGGCAATCTTGAAGCCAAGGAAGATTTTAGTGTAGTAATTGCTGGGGACGGCGGAACGTCAGCTGCTATATCTGCTTTCCTCATAGGCACCAAACGAAGAAACATTGAAATCACCATCATTGGCAGCAATCCGTTTCTAGATAGTCGACCCACAAATTTTTTCTCTGATCGAATGTTTGGTAACTCCGATGCGTGGGAACAATTGCCAGTAGCCGCCAAGCACGAGTTCCTTAAGAGGACATCCTCAGGTCGAATTTGGCTTCAGGTCGCGCGAGAGTTAGAGGCTTGCCCTTACCTTCACTATCAATGCTCTCGCGTCACTAACGCAGATTATAATAGCCTAAGTGACGAAGTGGGATATTTCAGAGTGAATTGTCGCACTGAAGACCTTGGATCATCTTACCTGACTGCCGACGCCCTTGTTGACGCCAGAGGTTTTGATAGTCTTTGGTTTCTACCGCTCTTCGAGCGTAAGTTCCGCAACTTGTTGGCTCCGTTCCCAAACCAGCCCGGCTCTACCGGCAGATACTTGCAGAAGTGCTTAGACCAAAACCTAAATGTGAAGATCGATGGTTTTCCCGATGGTCTTCACATTCCAATGCTGGGCTCGTTGGTAAATCCGGCGTCCAGCAATCTTATGGCTTTAGGAAGCATCGCCGAAACCATAGTTCAGAAATACATCTAAGTTTCGGCGACACCAATATTTACGCAGCCACTCCTAAAGCCGCAAAGGCTTTAGCAGATACTGATGTTTTCTCAGGCATTGAATGGTTAAGTATAGGATCATCATTGTTGCGTGCAATGACGGAGTCCCAACTCTCATCCAAGCTTCTTGCAATCATGCGTCGCATCAGCTCCGCTTTGTTTAGCTTGGTCTTGAACGCAAGCATGCGGAGCTCTTCATCCATCCACCCAGGCATGTGCAGGGTACGTAAAGACATTGCTTCTTGCATATTGATACCTCTCAATGAGCTTATGAGATCGATGTGGGTCGATTCAGAACTCAGGTTATGACAACTCAACGTGGGACAGACGCTCCAACATACGTCCCAGCAGTATTCGAATCCAAGTTTGGACCTTGGATAGGGGTACATATGTATACGTATATATGTTTTGTCGTTGGCGAAAATTGTGGAAAGTTGTGGAAAGTTGTGTAGTACTGTGGCCTTGAGCACAGTATGAGGCCTAACTATGAGCAACCAAGATAGTTTTGGGCACCGACTTGGGCGCTTGGTTCGCTTCAAAAGAGGGTTAGAAGGTCTTACCCAGGAGCAACTTGCAGAACGCGCATTCGGTGACGCGACGGGGAAAGCTCGCATCTCTAAATTGGAGAACGGCCGGATCACGGTACCCCATCAAAAGACCGTAGATGCGATTGCAATCGCCTTGGCAATTGACCCCAGTGAAATCGAAGGCCTCAGATCACACAGCTCTGATAAGTTTGCGGCCCCAGCGAATCTACGCGTTAAGATTCTAGGGAACCTTGGTAAAACGTTGGTTTCCTTAGGAAAGGTCCACCAAGAGAAAGAGCCGTTACAACAAGCACTTGCATTGTACCAAGAGGCCTTAAGCCAAATTGACCGTCAAGACAAACCAATCGAGTGGGCCCACCTTCAAAATGAGAGGGGCGCCGCCCTTCATGCTTTAGGAGAAATGACTGAGGACAAAGAGTACTTCTTTGAAGAAGCAGAGATGGCTTTCAGGATGGCCCTAAAGGCCATTCATACTCAGAGCTTTGGAAGCCATGATTTACAAGGCATGGGTGTGCTCGATGAGTGAGCGTGGAATTCTGACCCGAACTCCCAAAAGTCCGCTCTTGCCAAAACCGGCCGTTTTTGGAATTGAAGCCCCCTGCCCTATTTTGCGCAGCCAAAAACACCGTTCAAAACCGCCAGAGTTGTTGAAGCTTCGTTATCTCGTAAAACGAGCGAAAAAGCCGCGTTTTTGCGGTAGCTCAACAGCCGCAGTCTTGCTTTCTCTCTGGTCAGTAAGTTGCGCCATCAACTGATCCTCTTTGCGTTCAGCACGTTCTACTCTTCCACGTAAATCAGCTATGTGTGCCTCTAGTTGCACTCGTTCGCGTACTCGTTCCGTCTCTTCCCGCACGATCTGTTCACGCAACGCATTAACTTCGGCTTCTAAATCATTGTTTACATTGGGTGTTTCAGGTGTATCAGCTGGGGTTGTCGTAGTAGCAACTTCTGGGTTGCGTTCCCTGTAACCGGATAGCCATCTTCCAAGCTCGGAAGGATCAATCTTGTATGGACTCCCCCCTCCCCCTTCAGCTGATAAATCCCCCTTTTTTACCGCCCTGGATAACGTTGGCTTACTTACACCCGTCTCTTTTGCAGCTTGTCCTAATGTATATTTCATGGGCTGTAACACCTGTTTCTAATGGGGTTGTCGTATGGAAAACATCTGTATCACACGGCTGTAACAGGTTTACACTTATGTGGTGCCAAGGGAAGTGAGTACCGGGAGGCTTTTGGTTCAAGCGCGTCTGATGGTATTTGCGCTCACCTTGAAGATACGTGCCAGCTCTGCAATGCCGCGCCCCTCCACGTCACGCATACGCGCAACCTCTACGCGGCGCTCCGACGATAGGGCAGGGGGTCTGCCACCTAGTCGCCCCCGCTTACGGGCGGCAACTAAACCTTCTTTGGTTCGCTCGGATATACGTTCTCGTTCGAACTGGGCGATGGATGCGAACACGTGAAAGACCAGCCGTCCTGCCGGCGTTGTCGTGTCGATGTCTTCGGCCAACGACCTAAACCCCGCACCCTGCTTGCCTACGGCTTCAACGATGCTCAAAAGGTCCTGCAGTGATCGGCTCAGCCGATCATACTTAGTCACCACCACCACATCGCCATCACGCAACTGCTCGATCATGCGGTTCAGCTCAGGACGGGCTCTTTTCGTACCGGATACCTTTTCGGAGAAGATGCGCTCAGCGCCCGTCGCCCCGAGCGCGGAAATCTGGGCATCCAGATGCTGCTCTTCTGTCGAGACGCGCGCGTAACCGATTATCATTGACCTGACCCTTCCAAAAACCTTCAACAACCAGTTGGGTTTTGAACGGGGTTTGTGGCAGCGTCAATCGAGGCGGTTTGCATGTGTTCCAAAAACGGCCGTTTGTGGCGTGATCCCAAGGTCGGCTGTGCGGACGAAGCGGACAGTCAGCCTTTCTGGGAAAGATCTTCGATAAGGGCGAACCGTTCCCACACGACTTGCATCTCAGGCGAAAACCCTCCGGTTCTCTTAAAGAAGGCGCGGTGATCGTTTCGCCAACCTTCAAGGTCGTTGTTCTCACCTTCTGCGAGCGCCATTGCCTCCGTCACTTCTTCGAAGCTGCATTGAACAACCTCGACAGTTTCGATGACAAGCTCTGGCGACCCATCCCACGCCAGAACAATGTCTCGCCGCCCGACCGACGGAAGGGGCTCGCCGTTTTCGAAGTCACGTAGCGCGCCGCAAGTCGCCACCTTCCTTCCTGACCGAACACGAGAAACGTGGGCAGCGCTCAGCGTTGCGCTATCGCCGAACTTGAACGTCACAGCACCAGGGTAGCGCTCCTTCAGGACTTCTATGGCTGACATGGTCTGATACTCCGATTTGATGGTATTTCAGAGGACCGTACTGATTGCCTAAATGTTAGAGAAGGGCTCGAACCGGACTTTAGCTGCGTTAGCACCAACCCTTCCAAAAAGGAGGGTTTTTGGAACATGCGCCCGCTAATGTTCCGTCTCACAAAGCCCGTGATCCGCAAGCGTTTCGATAACGGCGCAGTCTGCCACATTATCAGCGTCACATTGGGTGATACGCTTTAACTCACGCTCTAATCGCCGCAGTTTTGCAATTCTGGTCTGAACATCTTTGAGATGTTGCGCGGCTATGCTGTGAGCGTCTTGGCAGGGCTTCTCAGGATGCTGGCTCAAGTTCAGAAGGCCCCTGATGTCTTCGACTGAGAACCCAAGTTCACGGGAATGTCGAATGAAGGAAAGGCGGCTCAATCCGTCCTTGGTGTATCTGCGCTGGTTGCCTTCTGAGCGTTCGGGCACATCAATCAAGCCCATCTGCTCATAGTAGCGAATGGTTGGGATTTTGACGCCTGTGCGCTTTGAAAGCTGGCCGATGGAAAACATCGAAAATTCCTCTTGAAGCTATAGCTACTAGAGACATTATATTTAAGCAGAATCAAATTTGGAAGTCTGCAAATGAATGTCCCTCCACTTCTACAACTGGTGACTGGCCTCGCGCTGGCAGGTGTCCTTGCGGCCTATGCGCCACTCGGAGGGTTTGAGGCACCCTTTTTGATCGTCTTTACGACGACGCTGGCAGGCTGCGTATTTCTCCTACCTGCTGTGTCGAGTTTTGCGAGGCACGAAACGACCGTGAACCCCCAAGCGCCAAGCCAAACGACCACGCTTGTGACCACTGGAGTTTATGGTGTCACCCGCAACCCGATGTATGTCGGGATGCTGCTCATCCTCATTGGATTTGTTGCATGGCTTGGTGCTCCAAGCGCACTTGTGATCGTGGCCGCATTCTTTCTGTCTATCGACAGGTTTCAGATCAAAGCGGAGGAACAA
>NZ_JAXHCI010000005.1:0-127169 GCF_042466455.1 Loktanella sp. R86503 | reverse complement strand
TCAGGCCACATGACCTCTTGCAAAATGTAGGGTGTCATTGTTGCAGGATGGTTTTGTAATAGGCGCGTAAAAAAATCAAAGAAAGCACCATCAATACCAAACCAAACCCATAGCCGTAGGTCAGTGAAACAAGGTTGTTTTCATAGGTTGGAAAGAACCCCTGCCGCACCAAGCCAATGATATGGATAAGCGGGTTCCAGGCGAGGCCATCGCGTACGGCCGGGGGCATTGCCTCTGGCAGGAACAGCACGCCAGAGGCCAAAAAAAGCGGGCGTGACAGAATGGCCCATATTGTATCCCAGACTGGAAACAGCCCGCCAAGAAGGCAGTTTGTCATACCAACACCAAGGCCAAGAATAGCAGCCATGCTAAGGCCCTGCATGAGCGGAATGAGGCTGATATGCGCGCGGGTTTCATACATTAAGTTGATCCCGCCTGTCACGATAAAGAAGACGGTGAACAAGGTCAGCGTATTCAGCAGGAAACGCGCAAGAATTGTATCAATCCACGTAACGCGCGGGTAAAACAGCAAGGCCCGCGAGTAGGACAGTGCACTGCCGATCTTGCCTTGCAAACTGCTATAGACGTCGAAAGGTAGATAGCTGATTGCATAGAAAAACAAAAAGTTCGTACCCAGCGGGGGCTTATGCACCAGCAGCGAAAAGGCCATCGACAGAAGCACGATCATACCGACCGGCTGCAAAACAGCCCAGATATACCCCCCCGGCTGGCGCCCGTAAGTCGATTCCATCTCGCGCAGGATCAGGGCCGTAATCGTGCGGGCACTGAGGAACCGAGGCGGTTTCAGTGACTGAGGCATCGGTGCGGCGCGCGGTGTATCTGGCAAGGCAACGGTCATGGTTTGACTAATCACACTGACCTGAATGGAGCAAGGCTGGTGTGAATGACAGCGCCGAAAGCGATTGGGATTGCGCGGGGTTGCGTAAGCTTTTGAAAAACAGCTTTTGCGGCAGTGGGCATTCGATGGTTGCGAAATGTAAGGCGAGGGCAAGTAAATAGCAGCGGGGTAATTTACGGGCTTGGCCACAAAATGATCTTGCGCAGATACATTTTAGGCATGAAGGCGTCATAAAATCCCGTTAAGCACGGCACCATAAAGACAAAAGGTAGATTAAACATGATTACGCCCGTCCTTCTGTGTGGTGGTTCCGGCACGCGGCTTTGGCCCTTGTCGCGCAAAAGCTACCCCAAGCAGTTTTCCCCGCTGATGGGCGATGAAAGCCTGTTTCAGGCCAGCGCTGCGCGGCTGGCGGGCGAGGGGTATAGCGCCCCGGTGGTCGTCACTGCCGATGCCTTCCGCTTTATCGTGACAGAGCAGCTGGATACTGCCGGCATTGCGCCCGGCGCTGTGCTGATCGAGCCTGCAGGGCGCGATACGGCACCAGCGGTGCTGGCGGCGGCGCTGCATGTGTATGCCCAGGATCCGGATGCGATGTTGCTGGTGGCACCGTCGGATCACGTGATCCCGGATGCGGAAGCTTTCAACGCGACTGTGGCGGCTGCCTTGCCTGCGGCAAAGGCGGGTCAGCTGGTGACCTTTGGCATCAGCCCCGACCGGCCCGAAACGGGCTATGGCTATCTGGAACTGGCCGCTGCCCCCACGGGCGATGTGGCACCCCAGCCGCTGAAGGCCTTTGTCGAAAAGCCCGATGCCGATACCGCCGCTGCGATGTTGGCCGAAGGGCGTTATCTGTGGAACGCAGGTATTTTCCTGTTTTCGGCCGCGACGATCAAAGCAGCATATGAAAAATTCGCCCCTGACATGGTCAAGGCCGTGCAAGGCGCGCTGGATCACGCCAAATCCGACCTTAGCTTTACCCGCCTTGCCGCCACTCAGTGGGAACAGGCGCAGGCGATTTCCATTGATTACGCCGTGATGGAGAAGGCGGACAATCTGTCGGTCGTGCCTTTCACCGGCCGCTGGTCCGACCTTGGCGATTGGGCCGCCGTCTGGCGCGAGACGCAGGCGAACGGCGTTTCCCTGTCCGGTCCCGCCACGGCGATCGACTGCACCAATACGCTGCTACGGTCCGAAGTGCCGGGGCAGGCGATTGTCGGCATCGGCCTTGATGACATCGTCGCCGTCGCCATGCCCGACGCCGTGCTGATTTCCCACAAGGGCCGCACGCAAGAGGTCAAGCAGGCGGTCGCCGCGCTGAAAAGCCAAAAGGCACCGCAGGCCGAAAGCTTTCCCAAGGATCACCGCCCCTGGGGCTGGTTCGAAAGCCTAGTCGTCGGCGAGCGGTTTCAGGTCAAGCGCATCGTCGTGCACCCCGGCGCCGCGCTGAGCCTGCAAAGCCACCACCACCGGTCCGAGCATTGGATCGTTGTGCAGGGCACCGCCAAGGTGACCGTGGACGAGGACGTCAAACTGGTCAGCGAAAACCAGTCCGTCTATATCCCCCTTGGCGCCGTGCACCGCATGGAAAACCCCGGCAAGGTGCCGATGGTTTTGATCGAGGTGCAGACCGGGTCTTATCTTGGCGAAGACGATATCATTCGTTACGAAGATGTTTACGCGCGGGAGTAATTTGAGCTGCGCAATCATCTTTGCGTTGTGAAGGATTACGCCTGTGCCCGATATTGCTGCCTCGACTGCGACAACTGCCAGTATTCAGGTTGGGGGCACCTTCAATGGTGTCCTCGAAACTGTCGGTGACCGGGATTGGATCCGGATCAATCTGACGGCCGGGCAGACGGTACAGATCGACCTGGGCGGCAGCGGCTTTAATGCGGTCAGTGATACCTATTTGCGGCTTTACAGTGCGAATGGCACTTTGATTGCAGAGAATGATGATGGCGGCAGTTTCTACAATTCGCAGCTGACATTTACGCCCGGTACCAGCGGAACCTATTATATTGCTGCTGGCAGCTATAACGATGGCCGCACCGGCAATTACACGGTCAGCGTGCAAGAGACGACAAGCGCGGGGGGCACCCCGACAATTCCGATCTTTCCGACGACCCCAAGCACCAATTACACACCGGCCCCGGATGCGCCTGCGGGCCCGCTGGATTCGATCATGGGCAATACGATACTGAATGATCACGTCGTGACGGTTTATTTTGGTCGTGCTGGCGAAAACTTTGATGGACAGATTACCGGAGAAGGTTTCAACGCCTACGAGCGGTCGCGCTTTCAATACGCCTTTGACCAGATCGAAGCCGTGGCCGATATCGAGTTTCGCATTGTAAACAATCCTGACCAGGCCGATTTCCGGCTGGTGCTGGATACCAATGAAATGGGGTATAACGAGCTGGGCTATTTCTATTCGCCCGGGCCCTATTTCGAAGCCGGCGTCGGGGTCTTTAATGGTGCCGCCTTTGATCGCCAGGCAGGCGGCAATCTAGAGGTGGGCGGCAACGGAGCCACGACCATCACGCACGAGCTGATGCACGGTCTGGGTCTGATGCACCCCCATGATGACGGGGCGGGGTCCGCGATCATGGCGGGTGTAACCAGCGCGTTTGACGATTATGGCCGGGGCAACCTGAACCAGGGCATCTTTACGGCCATGTCCTATAATCCCGGGTATGCGTCGGACCAGCCGACGTGGACCGATGCCTTCGGGTCCAGCAGCGGGCCAATGGCCTTGGATATCGCCGCCTTGCAGCTGATGTACGGTGCGTCGGACAACAACGGCGGCAACAGCACATACGGGCTGCGCTGGTCCAACGGCAGCGGTACGGGCTGGGAAACAATCTGGGACACGGGCGGTGCGGACCGGATCCAGTATACCGGATCAAACGACGCGACCATTGATCTGCGGGCGGCGACCCTGACCTCTTCTGCCGGTGGCGGCGGTTATGTTTCCTCAGTTGACGGTGTCATAGGCGGTTACACCATTGCAGCACGTGTGGTGATCGAGCAAGGCTACGGCGGGAACGGTGACGATTACATCATGGGGAACGGCGGCCGGAACCGGCTTGTCGGCAGCGGCGGTGATGACCGGATCATTGGTAACGCTGGTGGCGACTGGATTGGCGGTGGGCTTGGTGACGATATCGTGTCGGGCGGGTCGGGCAACGATGTTGTCTATGGTCATAGCGGCGATGACCGGGTCGAGGGGGGATCGGGCAACGATCTGCTTGGCGGGCAGAATGGCGACGACCGTCTTGCTGGCGGTGACGGGGATGACCGTCTATTCGGGCAGCATGGTGATGACCGGCTTTATGGCGACCTGGGGGCTGATTTGCTGACGGGCGGGACGGGGGCCGATATCTTTGTGTTCCGGCGTGAATCTGACAGCGGCACCACGGCTGCGACCCGTGATACGATTGCTGACTTCCAGATCGGTCAGGACCGGATCGATTTGTCCTATCTTGATGGCAATGCACGGCGGACGGGGGATCAAGCGTTTGATTTCGTCGGGCGCGTCGCCTTTGACGGAGCTGACGGGCAAGGCGACGTGCGCGCCCAGTCTGCCCGCGGCGGTGTGATGGTCATGGTTGATTTGGACGGCGACGGTGCGGCGGATATGCATATCATGGTTAATGGCGTTGCTGTACTGCAGGCCACTGACTTTATCCTGTAACAGGCGGCTTTACGACTAATTAAAAAGCCCCCGGTGATGCTTTGCCGGGGGCTTTTTGTGTCAGCCTTGACCTGCCCTCTTTAAGGCCGGTCCAGCTGGATATAGCCGGTATCGGGCGCGATGGCCTGCAGGCTGCGCACCATCTTGCCGCTGTCGTCGATCCAGTACTGGTTGGTAAAGGACAGCGCGTCAGAGGTGCAGGCCTCGCCAAAGCGTTCGGTGGCGATCTGGCGGCCGAGGATGCCGATGGTTTCGCGCCCTTGGGAGGCGACGGCGCAGGTAAAGCTTTGCGTGATGATCTGGTCGGTGTCCGACAGGGTTTCATGCACGCGGGTGGCGGTGCCGCCGCCGGCGATCAGGGCGCGCATGACGCTGTCCACATCGGCGGCCATCAGATCGCGGGGAAAGCCGCGGGTGGCGACCATGACGCCGTTTTGCGTGGTGACGGACGGTCCGTCCGCGGACAGCCACGTCGTGCGGTTGCCGTTCTGCGCGCTGGCTACAAGGGCTGCGACCATTGTGCCGCTATAGGCGTTCAGCACCATGAACCCGCCGGGGTTGGCGTCGACCTGGGCGCGTGTCAGCACGGGGGCTGTTGGCACGGGCGCGGCGGGCGCGCCGGACACACGGGTTTTCAGTGCCTCTACTGCACCGACGGCGATATTGCCGTCATTGAGTGGGCCGCAGGCGGTCATCGCCAGTGTGGCCGCGCCCGCAAGGGCTGCTTTCATCATGTTCATCGCCCGAACCGCCCCCAGGTATCTGTCAAATCGCCAAGTTGCCCGTCGCGGACCACTTCATAAAGTCGCCCCTGCACATCCAGCTTTGCGCCGCCGTCGCGGGTCAGGGATTGCACTGTGGTGGTCACGGATTTACGCGATGGGGTGCCGATGAAGTAGTCATAGGGGATCGTGATGCGGATACCCTTGTCGAATGATCCTTCGCCGAAATCGTCAAAGGGCATATCGGTCAGGGTAAAATAGCCGCCCACCTTCCAGCCGTTTTCATATTCGCGGTCCAGTGCAAAGGTCGCGCCCACATCGCCGGCCAGATATTTGCCGACCCCGAGCGAGGCATGATAGCCGCGGCCGATGTCGTAATAGCCCGTCAGATGCGCGGTGGTGACGCTGTAGTCGCCATTTTCGACGCGGCTTCCGTCCTCTTGGGTTTCATACTGGGCAAAGCCAAAGCCCATGTCCTGATCGCGCAGCATGGCGTAGTTCACCTCTGCTCCGACAGCCAGGCGCGAGGCGACGGGCTTCCACAACACCTCGGTCGAGACGCCGCCATACATCTGTTCCAGATAGCCTGCGGTGACGCGGCCATAAATGTCCGGCGTCAGGCGGGTGTAATAGGTCGCCGTCAGGTATTCGAGCGTTGGCGTGCCATCGCGGCCGAAATAGGCGCTATCGGTGCGCACATTGGCGTAGTCATTGACGTTTTCGGTGAAATCCAGCGGATCCTGCGCGCCAAGGGCGGTTTGCTGCACCCGGGTCGCCAGTTTCAGGTTCCGGCTCACGCTGTATTCCAGATCCAGCGCAAGGCCGGTGTCGAAATCCAGCGGCTCGTTCTTGTTGAACAGGATAAGCGAGAAATAGGGCGCAATGCCCCACTGGAACCTGGGGTCCGGATCGGGTTGGGTGACCAGACCGGCGACCGTGCCAGCAGCGGTCACGCCAGCGCTGGCCAGCAGGGCATCGGTGCCGCCGACGCGGTTTTCAGCCGCCTCTATTCCCGCGCGGGGCAGGCTGACGGCAGACAGGGGCAGGCCGTTCTGCACCGGCTCCATCACGAAGGTCTGCACCGAGGGCGGGATGACCTGCGTCATCATCCGCGCAGCGCGGCCCATGGCCTGGGCTTCGGAACGGAAGCGGGTGTTTTCATAGCGCAGACGCGCGGTGCGGTCGGTGATTTCCAGACCGATCAGCTTGATCCCCTCGATCGCCAGCAGATCCGTCAGACCCTTGCGCACCGCAGGTTCCGGCTGGGCAGTGCGGTTCCAGGTGGCGGCGGCGCGCTGATCGGCGGTGCGCACGCGCACAGGGGCAGGGGCGCTATCAAGGCCCGATGCGGTTTCC
The DNA here is from genome assembly GCF_042466455.1 of Loktanella sp. R86503. Classification (NCBI taxonomy): domain Bacteria; kingdom Pseudomonadati; phylum Pseudomonadota; class Alphaproteobacteria; order Rhodobacterales; family Roseobacteraceae; genus Loktanella; species Loktanella sp. R86503. The sequence continues at coordinate 120,535 of NZ_JAXHCI010000005.1, read as the reverse complement.
CTGTCGGCCGGGTTCAGAATATAGGTGCCGCGCAGGCTGAGTTCAGAGCCATACATCCATGCCGCACCCAGTTCGACATTGGGCGTGTAGCGGTAGGACAGACCGACGTTGATGGGCGAATTGTAATCGATGGCCGGGGTAAAGGTCCCCTCGGGGTAGTTGATCGACGAATACTCGGCCTTCAGGCCCAGTTTGTCGCTGTATTGGTATTCGATGCCGCCAAAGACGGCTATATCACCGCGGAAAAACTGGTTGGTGGACAAGGTGCCACCATTGCCGTCGCCGCTGCCTTCTTCGGCGAATTCGCGGTCGACATAGGCCGGGCGGGTATCAAAATAGTCGGATACGGCGCTGAGCGGGTTGGAAAACCCGTTCTGCTGCCCCATCGCACCCCAGCCCAGGCCGGCGGTCACGACAATCTTGTCACCAATGGATTTGGACCCGACGATATATTCGGAACTGAACCGCCCCGTGCCCAGAAAGTCGCGCATCCCGAAGGCAATCGCGGGGATATAGCGGCTTTCGGTGTTGAAGCGGTATTGCAGATCGAAACTGCGGTCGAAGGTTTCGAATGTATTGCGCTCTCCGGTGACGGCATCTGCTGTGCCGTATTGGTCGAAGTTGCCATAGCGAAAGCTGCCCGACAGGCGCGGTGTAATCTGATAGGTGAAGGATGTACGCGTCCCGCCTGAAGGCGAACGGGCAATGGTCGCCGCGATGTCATCGGGTGCCGCGCTTTCGGCGGTGGGCATTTCCAGCAGGCCGGGCGTGCCGAAAACCGTATAGGACGGCCCGTTGTCCTGCGCAGCTGTCATACTTGCGACAATGGTCAAAAGTGCCGTTTGGCCAACAAGTCTACGCATCATGAACCCCCGCATCAGCTTTGATCTGCTTACCAAGTCTGCCGGGTGAAGGGAAATGTCTATTTCAGCGCGGCGGCGGGGCTTTGCAGATAGCTTCTTAGCGCGATGTGATTGTGGTTTTGAACTGTTTCGTCATTCATGGGTTATCCCAAGCGGACGGTCAGCCACAGGCGGGGCTAATTGTCAAAGTTATATAAGACGACAAAGGATCAGGATGTCACAAGGTGATAAGGGCATGCGGTTCGGCTATGAGGCGCTTGCCAATATCGATATCGGAAGCACCTCTGATCACGCTGATGATGCAAAAATTAAAAGGGCAGCTGATGGCGTGCTTCAGTCAGGCTGGCAGCTGAAAGACTACCCTGTCATCCGCCTTGATGGTGACATTCCTTGGGTCGTCGTGGACCCCAAATTGCGGTCATGGAACTTTCGCGTTCATAGCTTGAGCATGCTGGAAGAAGTGCTGAATGCGCATAACATTATGGGTGATCTGATCTATCTTGAGCCAGCCCTGCAGGTCGCATTGGACTGGATCGATCAGCATCCGCGGGATGCACAGATGGTATCGGCCATGGCTTGGTATGACATGGCCGTTGGCATGCGGGTTTACCGGCTGGCTTACATTTTTGATGCAGCCCGTGCCGCAGGCCTGCTATCTGACGCAGCAAAAGATAAATTCTGGGCAGCGTTAGAGGCGCACCGGGCCGAGCTTTCGGATGATACGAAAATCGCCTTTCACAACAACCACGGCTATTACCAGATTGCGGGTCAGCTTGCGTTGGGGCGCCGCTTTGGAGCGGAAGATGCGCAAATGCAGGCGCTTTATGACCAAGGCGTCGCGCGATTTCGCGCCATGCTGGCTTTGCAGTTCAGCGAGGAGGGCGTTCACCGCGAACATTCGCCGGATTACCACCGCATGGTGTTGCACAGCCTCAAGAAGGGCATCATCCAAAGCGGCCTAATCCCTGATCCCGATCTTCTGGCCCAAGCAACCCGGATCGAGCAGCAGTTGGCGTGGTTCATCGATCCAAGCAGCCATATCGTCAACTTTGGTGACAGTGATACACGGTCATTGCTGCAAAATCCTGCGGCGGGATCCCCGCTGAATGCGTGGGGCAGCGATGCGATGCAGGCGGTCACGATACTCGGATCTGGGCTGCTGCGGCCGTCTGGTTTGAACCTGATGCGGCAAAGCGGATATGCAGTGGTGCGCCAGCCTGACCCTGCTGCCCCGGACGACATGACCCGCGACAGCTATCTGGCGCAGACGGCGGCTTTTCATTCGCGTACGCATAAACATGCCGATGACCTCAGCTTTGTCTGGCATGACCGGGGCGAGGCAATTTTGGTCGATGCCGGGCGCTATGGTTACATCGGCAAGACTGAACAAGGCTCAAAGCTATGGCTGGACGGCCATTGGTATAGCGATCCCATGCGTGTTCACATGGAAACGACACGCGCCCATAACACGTTGGAATTTGACGGCCGCAACAACCCGCGCAAGGGTGTGAAACCCTATGGCAGCGCTATTGTGAATGGCGTGTCCCAAGACGGCACCTATGCAATTGAAACCCGCTGCAAGCTGTTCGGATCAATCTGGAGAGATCGCGTGCTGGTCTTTCGTCCGAGCGAATGGTTGCTCGTGTTCGACGTCTTTATCGACAACCGCGACACTGTCCATGATGTGCGGCAGTGGTTCCATACGGCCCCCGGCTCTTATGTGGAGCCGTCGGAATCTGGATACCGGATTACGACCCCGGGCGGGCAGATTATGCAGGCCGCATCCTTGCTGCCGGGCCCGCAGCTTTTGCCCATCGAAAGCGGTGTCAGTATGCCGCGCCCGCAAGGGTGGTGGTCTGGCATAGAGGGAGATGCGCAACCTGCCCCTGCCTTTGGCTTTTTGATGTCGGGCTACCGCTCTGGCTATATGGCGACACTGTTCAGCTTTGGCCAAACGCTGGTTCCGAAAATGGAACGGGCTGTCAGCAGTGTAACAGGACGCCGGTTTCGGGTTTTTTGGACTGACGACCGGGGTGATCACCGGATCGTACTGCATCGCGACGAAGGACTAAGCTTGGTCGATATTGCTTAATGATCAAAGGCGGTATGGAAAGGCGCTCGATTTCCGAATGCAAAGAAGGTTATGAAGCAATGCCCGTAGCCTTCGCCGACACTGCGATCAGAATTCGAAAAGTTGACCTGCATGTTTACCGACCAGCTTGACCCCTTCTTGACGCCGTCGGCTGAACCTGTGCGCCACGATGTTGTGCATGACGGCCAGCGGATTCCACTACACTTTCGTCATGGCGGGGCGCAGGCCCGCACGCTGTTCGTCACCTTTCATGGCGCAATTGACCGCCAGACGCGCGAAGTGCCTGCCTTTATGGGGTTCCTGCCTGAACTTCGGGGGCAGGCCCATCAGATCAGCGTGTCCGATCCGTCCATGCTGAAGGATGGCGATTTTGGTATGTCGTGGTTCGCGGGCCATGATGGTTTTGCCACGCAAGATATTTTGCCTGTCCTGTTTCGCGATCTACAGCAGGCGCTGGATGTGGACCGAGTCGTGTTTATGGGATCATCGGGGGGCGGGTTTGCCGCGCTTTTCTATGGCTGGCATCATCCGGGCAGTGTCGTACTAACGGCCAATCCGCAGACGGATTTGACACGCTATTTCCCGCGTCTTGTGGCCCCTTACCGCGAACAGTGCTGGCCCGGGCTGGCCGATAACGCCGATCTGGCACAGGTGGTGGCCACGGATGTCTGCGCGCTTTATGCCCAGTCTATTCCGTCCACGGTAATCTATGTGCAATCGGCGCTGGACCGGTTCCACATGTGCAACCACATGGGCCCCTTCTTTGCCGCTATGCCGTTTCGCAAGACCGCCCCCGTGGCGCTGCATGCGGATTATTTTGGCACGATGGGACATGCCTTTTCCTTTGAGCAACTCTCGCCTTGGGTGCGGGCTATCTTGATGGCACCAAGCACCGAGTTGGAGGATATTCTGGACACCCGCGCCCGACTGCAGTCGCTGACGGTGCAAAGCGCGGGCCGGCCTAAAGCGGCTGGTAAGGGCGCTGCCACGGGCGCAGATCCCCGCACGGCGATGGCAGACATGTTGCGCGACATTGCATTGAAAGGTCAGTAAGTGACTGTGAACCCTTACAAAACCCAGCCGCCAAAGGCATTTTGGAAAACAGCCGTTGCAGCGCGCCATATGGCGGATATGCAGGATTTGTGGACGCCGCTGGCGTTGCAAAAGGCCGACCGTGTGGCAACCGCTGGCAGCTGCTTTGCCCAGCACATTGGCCGTAATCTTGCACTGCGGGGGGCCAATTACATGGACATGGAACCGGCCCCGCCGGTGTTTGCGGATGCAGCCCAGGCCCGCGATTGGGGTTACGGTGTCTTTTCGGGGCGCTATGGCAATATCTATACCACACGCCAACTGGTGCAGCTGTTCGACGAGGCGCATGGCAACCGCACGCCGGTGGAACGGGTCTGGCAGAAGGGCGATCGCTATTTTGATGCCCTGCGTCCTAGCGTGGATCCGGTAGGGCAAGATAGCCCAGACACCGTGATTGCCCTGCGCGAAAAGCATCTGGCCGCTGTGCGGGCGATGTTCGCGGACCTGGATCTGTTTGTTTTTACCATGGGCCTGACCGAAGGCTGGGAAGCCCGTGCCGATGGCACGATGTACCCTATGGCCCCCGGCACGTTGGCGGGCAGCCATGATTCAGAAAAGTACGTTTTTCACAATCTGCGCCACGCCGAAATTCTGGCGGATATGACCGGATTCCGCGACCGGCTGCTGTCGGTCAATCCAGAAGCGCGGATGCTGTTGACGGTTTCTCCGGTGCCTTTGACCGCGACGGCAACGCAGGACCATGTGTTGCCGGCGACGGTTTATTCCAAATCTGTCCTGCGCGCCGTGGCAGGGGAATTGGCCGAGGATTACGACGACATCACCTATTTCCCCTCCTACGAGATTATCTCTTCGCATCCGATGCAGGGCATGTTTTTCAACCCCGACAAGCGGACGGTGAACCAGTTTGGTGTCGATCTGGTGATGCAGCAGTTTTTCTCTGGCCCCCTAGCGGAGGAGTTCAGCACCGCGCAGGCCGCCGCCGCCCCGGTGGACCTGATCTGCGATGAGGAAAAACTGGAACAGGCGCTGGACCGCGCAGATGCGGTGCGCTGAACTTATCTTGTAACGTAGGGTATAATTCCGGTATTGCCGCCAGGACATATTCAGAAAGGGTTTGACACCTTGCGTATTCTAGTTGTGTTCGGCACGCGACCCGAGGCCATTAAAATGGCACCTGTCATCAAGGCGCTTCAGGCATCGCCGGATCATGATGTAGAAATCTGCATTACGGCCCAGCATCGCGAGATGCTGGATCAGGCGCTGCGGCTTTTCGATATTACGCCCGATCACGATTTGAACTTGATGAAGCCTGGCCAGGATCTGACCGATATCACGGTTGGCGTGCTGAAGGGCCTGCGGGATTTGCTGGCAAAGAATAGCTATGATTTGCTGCTGGTACATGGCGATACGACGACAACCAGTGCTGCGGCGTTGGCGGCGTTTTATGCCCGCGTGCCTGTGGGCCATGTCGAGGCCGGGCTGCGCACCGGCAACATGCAAAGCCCTTGGCCCGAAGAGATGAACCGCAGCATCGTGGGCCGCATCGCCAGCCACCACTTTGCCCCGACCCCCGCCAGCGCCGCCAATCTGGCCGCCGAAGGCGTGCCGGCGGACCGTATCCATATCACGGGAAATACCGTGATTGATGCGTTGCAGAATGTGGTTGCACGGCTGGATGACGACACGGCGCTGAATGCTGAAATGGCAGCGTTGTTCCCCTTTCTTGATCCGTCCCGCCGCATGGTACTGGTGACCGGACATCGCCGCGAAAACTTTGGCGACGGCTTCGAGCGTTTGTGCCGCGCACTGGCGCGGATCGCTGACAGAGGCGATGTGCAGGTTGTCTATCCCGTGCATTTGAACCCCAACGTGCAGGAACCTGTGAACCGGGTGCTGGGTGCCAGCAAGGATGTGCATCTGATCGCACCGCAGGACTATCTCCCTTTCGTGTGGCTGATGAAGATGTCAAACCTGATCATCACCGACTCCGGCGGTGTTCAAGAAGAGGCACCATCGCTAGGTAAGCCCGTGCTTGTGACCCGTGACACGACCGAGCGTCCTGAAGCTGTCGATGCCGGCACCGTGCTGCTGGTTGGCACCAATGACGAAGCCATCGTTGTTGAGGCTAACCGCCTGCTGGACGATGCGGCGGCCTATGACGCCATGGCCCGCGCCATCAACCCTTACGGCGACGGGAAAGCTGCCGCCCGCATCACTGACATCATCACAACCGTAGGAACGGCTTGAACATGACCGACACACACTACGATCTTTGCATGGTTGGCCTTGGCTATATTGGCTTGCCGACGGCCGCCCTGTTTGCCGACAACGGTGTCAAAGTCATCGGTCTGGATGTGTCCAGTCGTGTGGTCGATGGCGTGAATGCTGGTCGCGTTGATATTGTAGAGCCTGGCCTCGATCAGATTGTCGCCCGCACCGTGGCCAGCGGGCAGCTGTCTGCCACGCTCAAGCCCGTGCCGGCTGATACCTTTTTGATCGCTGTGCCGACCCCAATTAGCGACGACAAGCAGCCTGATCTGTCCTACATTCAGGCCGCCGCCCGCGCGATTGCGCCGGTCCTGCGTCCGGGCAACCTGGTCGTGCTAGAAAGCACGTCACCTGTCGGCACGACCGAAAAGCTGGCTGCTTGGCTGGCCGCTGCGCGCCCTGATCTGACCTTTCCGGCGGATGCAGGCGAAGAGGCTGACGTGCATCTGGCCTATTGCCCAGAGCGTATCCTGCCCGGCAAGGCGCTGATCGAACTGGTCGACAATGACCGGATCATCGGCGGCATGACCACCCGCGCGACAGAGCTGGCGCAGGCTGTTTACGGTCATGTCGTCAAAGGGGCCTGCATCGCCACCAACGCTCAGACCGCCGAGATGTGCAAGCTGGTGGAAAACAGCAGCCGCGATGTGGCGATTGCCTTTGCCAACGAATTGTCGATCCTGTGCGACAAGCTGAACATCAACGTCTGGGATCTGATCGCGCTGGCAAACCGCCATCCGCGCGTCAATATTTTGCAGCCTGGCGCTGGCGTTGGCGGGCACTGCATCGCAGTTGACCCATGGTTCATCGTGTCCAGCGCGCCAGAAGAGGCACAGCTGATCAAACTGGCCCGCGAGCGTAACGATGGTAAGCCCCATTGGGTCATAAGCAAGGTTGGCGCGGCCGCTGAGGGCCATGCTAATCCGGCTCCGCGCATTGCCTGCCTTGGTGTGGCCTTCAAGCCCGATATCGACGATCTGCGCGAAAGTCCGGCGCTGGAAATTGCCACGGCACTGGCAGGGCTGCACGCCGACGTCATGGTGGTCGAGCCGCATATTACCGAATTGCCCGAAGGTCTGGCCGGACGCGGTGTGATCCTGATCGATCTGGACGGTGCGCTGGCGCAGGCCGATATCGTGGTGTGCCTCGTGCGTCACGCTGCCTTTCAAGATCTGGCTGGGCGGTTGGGTGCGCAGCATACTGTGATCGATGCGGTTGGCCTGACAAACTAAGCCGAGCCAATCAAGCGAAACACAGGCACAATCAAAAGGCGCATCATGACGGCAGATAGCAACGATAGCACGCTTGATGTGCCAACCTTCGAAATTGGTGACCGAATTTCCGACGCCTATTACGGATCAATGGGCGATGCTTTTGCCCGAAAGGTGCGCCAGCGGGTTCATTGGATTGCAGAGCAGGTGCAAGGCCATGCTGTTCTGGATATCGGATGTAGCCAAGGCATCGGTTGCATTTTGTTGGGCCGCGAAGGCCATGTGGTTGAAGGTGTCGATATCGATGCGAACGCCATTGCGCGGGCAGGAGAATACCTTGCGCAGGAACCAGAGTCCGTGCGCAGGAACGTCACTTTTCGTAATGCGGATTTCATGGGGGCAGATTTTGACGACCGCCGGTTTTCCACCATCGTCATGGGCGAAGTGCTGGAACACCTGGTGCGCCCGCAAGTTTTTGTTGCCCGTGCGTATGATCTGCTTGAAGAAGGTGGCCGTATCGTCGTGACCGTGCCCTTTGGGATCAACGATTTCCCTGATCACAAGCGTACCTTTTATCTAGCTGAAATGACCAGGCTGCTGCATCCGGCCTTTGACCTGTCGCAACCGCGCTACTTTGGCCGCTGGATCGGTTTTGTCGGCACGCGCCGCAACACGCCGGTCAATGATGCGCCGTCCGATTTGACCATCGAGGCAACTGCGCAGCTTGAGGGCGCATTCTATAAGATCGAGCGCGAACTGGTTGACCGCGTCGTTGATCTGAAGGCTGCACTGGCGGATAACCGCACGAAAATGCAAGCGAAAGCTAGAGCGGCAGCGGCGCAGACAGATCGCGCAATCGCTGATCTGGAAGCCAAAAGGGCTGCAGAGGAAAAGAAGGTCGCTGCCCTTGCAAAGGACCAAGCGGCACGTTTGCAAGACATTGCAGTTCTTGGTTTGAAATTGGAAGCTTCTGAAAATATTGCCAAAAACCATGCTGACACCATTGCAGCGCTGCAAAAAGATAAGGCCGAACAAGCTCGCAAGATCGCGTCCCTGACAAAGGATCAGACCGCGCGTCTGCGCGATATTGCCGTGTTGGGTCTGCGCTTAGGATCTGCCGAACAAGAAGCGCGCGCTTTTGAAACGAGTACGTCGTGGAAAGTGACACGTCCGCTGCGTGCCGTCGTGCGGCGTTTGCGGCGCGGGCGTTAAGCCTTTTTGCCCCTGCGGGCACGGAACACGGACAGGAGAAAGACGATGGATGCCAAGCAACTGAGCCGTGGTTTGATGATTGCGCAGCGCGCACTTGCTGAAATGGGCCGGACAAACTCTCAACGAGATCTGCTAAAGGCAGCTTGCGAGGCACAGCCAACGGCGAGCAATTTGAAAGCGCTGATTGCGGCAGCGAAGCGCGATAATGATACAACAGCTTTGCACAGCGCAAAAGCGCGTCTGGCCAGTCTGCCAAGCGCGGACCTGCTTGAAACGGATGCCCCAGATACGGCCCTTATGACACTGGCCGATGTCGTCGCCCCGCTACAGACACCGCGCGGGCCGTTGGCTTATGAGCCGGTGGCAAACCGTATTCTATATGTGCTGAACAATGCACTGCCGTTGTCGTCCAACGGCTATGCAACACGGGGGCAGGGGGTGGCGCTTGGCCTGTTGTCCTGTGATGTGGATCTGGTCTGCGTCACCCGGCCCGGGTTTCCGTTCGATTTGTTTAAGGATGACAACCCGCCCTATGCGGTGCCGGATTTTAGCACTGTCGAAGGTGTGCGCTATGACCATATCGCAACCCCGACCCGCAAGCAGTTTCGCAACCCTGCCGATTATCTGTTCCACGCCACAGAGGCGATGATCGCCCATATCCGGCAGCAGCGCCCCGCTGTAGTGATGGCCGCATCGAACCACACCAATGCATTGCCAGCCTGCCTTGCGGCTCATGCCTTGGGCGTGCCTTTCGTCTATGAGGTCCGCGGTTTCTGGGAGGTCACGCGCCAGTCACGCGAGCCTGAGTTCGAAACAACCCAAGCCTACCGTGATCAGGTTTTTCTGGAAGCTGCGGCTGCGAACGCTGCCGATGCGGTCCTGACACTGACCACGCCGATGCGCGATCTGCTGATTGCGCGCGGTACGGATGCAGACCGCATCGCGTTGGCCCCCAATTCATGCGATCCGGATCGCTTCCTGCCGCGGGCACGTGATGCCGATCTGGCCGCGCATTACGGCATTGAGGAGGGGGTGCCTGTCATTGGTTATATCGGCAGCTTTGTGCAATACGAAGGGCTGGAGGACCTGACGCAGGCCTGCGCTGGCCTTTCAGCACAGGGGCGCGATTTCCGCCTGCTGATCGTAGGCAGCGAAAATGCTGCTGATCAGACGACCGGCCCGATCACAGCCGAGATCCATCGCATTGCTAAGGCAGGCGGCATCACGGACAAGCTGATTATGCCCGGCCGCGTCCCACACGAAGCAGTCGAGGCGCATTATTCCCTGATCGACATCGCGCCTTTCCCGCGCAAGGCCCAGCCTGTGACAGAGTTGGTTTCGCCGCTGAAACCGCTGGAAGCGCTGGCGATGGAAAAAGCTGTGATCGTATCATCCGTGCGCGCTTTGGCCGAGATGATTACCGACGGCGAGACGGGCCGTGTCTTTGCAAAAGGTGATACCGCCGACATGACGCGTGTTCTGACCCAATTGCTTGACGATGCGGACCTGCGTAGCCGTTTGGGGCAGGCGGGCCGGATCTGGGTAGAAAACGAACGCACTTGGGCCCGTACGGCGCAAACCGCGCTGAATTTTCTTGCCAGCCGCGGCTTGTTGAGCGCGCCAGCTGACGTGAGTTAAGGTTTTGGCCAGAGCCTGGCCCAGATCCGGGCCAGGCTTTGGTCTGCCAGCAGATCGCGCCGTAAGATTGCAGTCGCATCCGCAATGGCTTTTGCCTGCGTGTCGCCGGCCACGTCAAAGCGCGTCAAAATATCATGGACAAATCTGTCAGGTCCATAGGTCTGCGCCAGCACTGCCAGTGCCCGCTGGTACAAGGTGATCCGCTGCGGGTCCGCAGCCAAGCGCGCCAGACGGGCGGGCAGGCGCGCAACAGCGCCGGGGGTTTCCCGGCAGCGGACCGTGGCAGCCTGCCACAGCCAACCCGGCCCAGGGGGCGCATATGTATCCGCCAGCACAACCGGAATGGTGCCGGCCTGCACCGCTTCCCATAGGCGAATGGAATTGGGGCCGGTGCCAGAGGGGCACAGCGCAAAAACAGACCGTGCCATGATATCACGGAAATCCTCTGATGCAGTTTGATCAACTAGCGGCGCGCCTGCGCCCGCTTGGTCGCGGATCTGGTCGTCATAAACGGCTTTGGCATAGTGCCAAGTTTGCCGTTCGCTCACATGGCCGTTTGGATTGTCCGCCAGCTGCGTGACAATCCAACGCCGAACTTGCGTCATGTAATAGGGTGTCGCGCGCGCACCAACGAAGGAATACAGGATCGATCGCTGGCCCGGGCCCAAGGGGGTAGACTGCTGCACCGGAAACAAGGGAAAGGGATGGACCGCAATCTGCGGTGCCTCTGGCAGGCGGGGCTGGCCTTTGACGGCATGGGACCAATAGACATCCGTGACCCCGGCGGCCTGCAAAAGCGGTGCAAAATGGCGCATGTTGATATGCTGGCACACGGTAATGACCCGGGGGTAGGGGGCTGCAGCTTCTGCCAGCCCGGCCAGCGCAGATTCCAAGGCAGCGATCTTGTCTGCCCTGTGGTCCGCAAATTGTTTCAGGTCGATCAGCGTCGCCCAGGGAAACCCCAGATAGACTGTATCGCCGCCTTTGCGTTGCGGCGGGAGCAAACGCCGCATCTGCGTAAAGGCGTGGTGTTCCGTCACTGCCGGATGCTGCCAATCAGCGTCATGGGCTATCAGTCCGGGCCGCGTGACCAACGTTTGGTCTGCTGTCTTTGGTGGCAACGCACGCATGGGGGCTGACGCCCGCTTTGCCGCCACAGCAGATCTGATCCGCATCATGGTGGTAGGCATGAAGGCGGTCAAAAGAGCTTTTGGCGTCATATAAATCCTCTTGCCCGCAGTCGATTGGCCTCATTGTGCATACGAACCCTGCGCGGTTGGAACAAGAGAAGTTGTGAATAGCCGCAGATTTATATAACATAATCTTCGTTATGCGGTTGTGGTTTTGTGGCCGGTGGATTCACACCGCAAAGCTAAAATGTCACCCATGTGCAGCTCAGGACTATTACTCCCCCTGTTGGGGGCAGCAATTGGAGGAAGCAGCCGTAGGATGGGTAATGATAAGCGAGCGCGACTTCCGCCAAATATGGGTCGTCGCACAGGTTGATGAAGGACCAGTATGTATGTCCCAGCGGCGCGAACCTGTTGGGCGTGATCAGGCGACAGATGTTTTGGTTGCACAAGACTTACCGCACCAAAGGCGGCGGGATCCGGCATAGGGCGCGCGGCAAGGTGCGGAAAAACCAAATCCATCATACCAGACGGGAATATGCGTTAAGCCTGACCAAAGAGAGCTATACAGATTTGGCCCAGCTTTGGCGGCGAAGATGCTGGCTGAACGCCACGGCTTTACGGTGCCGCGAGAGACGCCGCGCAAATGCCTTGGTAAGTAGATGTCAGCAGAGGTATTTTTCGAAAACAAGATGAAGGTATTGTGATGATAACCCTACCCTGACATCAGCAAGAGGCGCGGTTGAGGTATCGCGCACCGCGTTTTTGACAGGCGATGCGATCCAAATTTACATGTTGCGTGGATCACGTCCTGTTCAGACAAGTTCCAGATCGTTCAAAAGTGCGGCCTTGGTCGTATTCGCGATCGTCAGTATCCCGTCGGCACCAAAATCAAAGACAACATCCGTGCCAACCTGTTCTGCGTCATTCAGCGCATCGCTTACGTTCAGATAGTTGAAGTTGTCCAATTCGATTGTGTCTACGTTGTTTTCAAAATCTTTGACGACATCCACGCCTTCGCCGCTGTCAAAGTGGAAAGTATCCGCGCCCGTACCGCCATAAAGCAGATCCGTACCTGAACCGCCGCCACCGTCGAAAAAATCGTCGCCGCCACCGCCGTACAGTTTGTCACTGCCGCCCCGTCCGTAGAGCCGGTCATTGCCGTCATAACCGCGCAGCGTATTTGCGCCGCTGGTTCCCAGCATCGTGTCGTGCCCCGTGTTAGATCCTGCGGCACTTTCGAAGTTCTTGATAGTATCGTTGACAGCCCAGGATCCTGACACGCTGTCAGCTTCCAGATCGATCCGGATGCCGTTCGTGCTATCGTAGTAGCTGATGTAATCAGTGCCAGAACCCCCGTCGAAGCTTTCTGCTCCGCCGCCTACTCGCACATAGTCGTCACCTGATCCCAGTTCGACCCTGTCATTACCCGCACCTGCATAGACTGTATCATCACCGCCATAAGTCTTGATCGTATTTGCGCCTGATGTGCCGTAAATCGTATCGCCGCCTAACCGCGAGCCGGACACGCTTTCAAACCCGCTTATTGTGTCATTCACGGCCCAAGAGCCAGAGACTTCGTTCGTGGCGAGGTTAATGTTCAGGCCGCCGGTGCTGCTGTAATAGCTAATATAGTCAGAACCGGAACCGCCGTGGAACTCTTCCCTGCCGCCGCCGACTCGCACGTAATCATCACCGGCCCCCAGATCGACATAATCATCGCCTTTCCCGGCATAGACGCGGTCGTTTCCAGTCGAAGCCCTGATCGTATCTGCATCGTCCGTGCCGAATATCTCGTCGTCTCCTGCGTAGATGTCAGGCCATGCCAGGGTATCGGCAACCGTGCGGTAAGGGGACTGAAGGACAAGCGTGCCAGCGGTATTGCTAAGGATACCGCCGGTATTGCCCCAGAAAAGCTCGCTTTGGGTGTTGTTGCCCTGTCCCATATAAATGCGAATGGTGTCGCCGGCACCGACTATGATGTCAGCGTCAAAATCAAAGAATGTCGCTGTTTGATATTGGATGCGCCAATCTTGCAGGCTGGCAGCGGATGTGCCGGTATTGGTAATGTCGATCCATTCGCCGTTTGGATTTTCGGCGTCGCTGCCCGGGGCATCCTGATTAACGCCTGTGATTTCAAACTGTGCTTCTGGAATACGGCTCGTGGATACCGGATAAGCGAATTGATCCACGGCATAGCCGGTTACATTGCTGCGCAGCTCAACCTCGTCACCATCATTGTTAAATGAATCCAGTGCCCCGCTTGCAAAAAGCGAGGTGTGTGTATCTGTGCCGTTCCCAAGATAAACGCGGATGCGTGCGCCGGCCTGAACAGTATCATCGCTGTCGAAATGATATGACGTGCCATCTGTATAAAGATGGTAGCCGTCCAAAGATATTGTGCTGCTGGACAGGTTGCGAATGTTGACCCATTCTCCGTTCGGATTGTTGTCGTCGGCCCCAACCGCATCATAATTGACCGACAGATCAACGGCTGCCGCAACACTTTGGTCAAGTGATACTGCCTGCCCCCAGCTTGTCGTTTCTGCAATTTCTCGGTCGGGCGTCAGAAGTTCAATCGCGCGAGAGCCGGAGTTGTACATGATCCCGCTGCTGAACCCCATATAGAGGGAACCGGGCGTGTCGGTGCCGCTGCCAACGTAGACCGTAATTGTCGCACCTGCAGCAATGGGCGTGTCTTCCAGGATCGTGAACTGCTCTGGTCCAACCCTGATCTGCCAATTGACCAAATTCTGCTCTGCCGCACTGGCGTTGCGAATGACCAGCCATTCCCCGTTCGGGTTTGAACTGTCATTCCCCGCAGCGTCATAATTCACGGTGCTGATTACAAGGCCGAAATCGTATTCAGCAACAGCTGTGCCGGACCATACCTCGTGCAGGATCATGGCACCGTTGTCATCGACTAGGGTCACGCTGTCGCCGGAATTGCTGAGGATGGCACCGGAATTGCCCCAGTACTGCACCAACTCGCTGTCTGTCCCCTGGCCAATAAGGATACGTAGGTTTTCGCCCGGGGCAACGATTGTCCCCGCGCCAAAGCTGTGGGTCTGGCTGCCGGAGTTCAGGTGAAACCCGCTCAGGTCGATATCAGTGCTGCCACTGTTGTACAGGGCCACCCATTCGCCATTCGGGTTTGATGTATCACTGCCGGCTGCGTCGTAGTTCACGGACATCTGTAAGGCACCGCGTATATTTTCAGCGGCAGGCGCAACATCGCCCCAGGCAAAGGTATCGACATTGTTCGAATAGGGAGTCCAGATTTCAAGGCTGCCCCCAGCATTGTTCAAAATGCCTTCGGTGTTGGACCAATAGCGTTCGTCACCGGTATCTGTGCCAGAGCCGATATGAATGGTCAGCCGGTCGCCTGCGGCAAGCGTTTCTCCAGGGGCGAAAACATAATCAAATCCATCATCCTTGATCCGCCAGTCGGACAGATCGACCGCCGTATCGCCTGCGTTGCGAATGACGATCCATTCACCGTTTGAATTAAGCGCATCATCGCCCGGCGCATCGAATTGCACGTCTTCGATGACAATGGAATCTGTCGGCTGGTGAAAAATACTGTCCGGCCAAAGCTGTGTGCCGCGAATGTTCAAGCCGGTGTCGCGAAGATAGACGACATCACCTGTATTGTTGAAAATAGGTTCGGGCTGATGAAGGTAGATGGATTCTGCCGTATTCGTCCCTGATCCCACATGAACCCGAATGCTGCCGCCTGCGGCGATTGTCACCCCGCCTGGAATTTCAAGAGTTCCCTCTTCCAGGCGCGCACTGCTGCGGATCGTCCAGTTCGATATGTCTAAAGTGGCCCCGCTGGTATTCTGGATCACGATATATTCGTCGTTGATGTTATCAGCATCATTGCCGGCCGCATCAAAGTTCACAAAGATTCTGACATCGGCCGTTGTTCCTGTACCAAGTGTGAACAACGACCAAAGGCCTGCCCCGGCCAGTTGTGCCGTTCCGCTCGCCGCAAAGTATGCGTCACGATAGCTCGGCTCGAATTGGTAGCTGGCGGCAAGGCCCAGCCCCTCTTCGATCAAGATGGTGGCTACGTTTTCGCCGTTTACCAGAACATGTCGCACAGGTCTGTCCAGCGTGCTGGACTGTTCGTCGATGGCCTGAAGCGTGACAACCGTTCCAACGGGAATAAGTTCGGAAAGACGCGCCTTTGCTTCTTGGGCCAAGGGTTCGTTGGTGGATGTTTCGTTCGTATCGATACCTGCAATGCGGATACGATCGAGCAAGCCGGGGGGCGGGGAATAGCCATCTGACCATACCACGTCAAAAGTATCACCATCGACGATATGCGTAACGGTTGCTTCCCAAGACTGAAGTGTGCTCATTTTTCTCTTTCAGGTTGTTATGCGCCGGCCAATGACTTGCCGTTCGCAATAAACGAGAAGGATGTTTCGAAAGTGCAAACTTCAGGGTCAGAAAGTGGCACAAAGCAGA
The DNA here is from genome assembly GCF_042466455.1 of Loktanella sp. R86503. Taxonomy (NCBI): domain Bacteria; kingdom Pseudomonadati; phylum Pseudomonadota; class Alphaproteobacteria; order Rhodobacterales; family Roseobacteraceae; genus Loktanella; species Loktanella sp. R86503. The sequence continues at coordinate 104,592 of NZ_JAXHCI010000005.1, read as the reverse complement.
TGCCGGCAGAGTCTGGTGCTTTGACGAATTTCAGGTCAAGGCAAGGTCATGCCCTGCGCAGGATCATGCGTGAACGGGGTCGTCCTGCAGGCAGGCCATCGCGTATGTAGGTAAAACATGGCGGGGGTGCCCCGGGCATCACTGCAACCGGAGCGCAGAATTCAAAGCCCCATGCAGTTAGCGTAGTAAGTTACCGTCGCGGGCCAATCACTGAACACGCCTGCAACGCCGACCTCGGTGTGCAATGCGTCCAGAATGGTAAAATAATCACCGTCGGTATGTGTCGCATCCGTCACCGACTGGAAATACCAGCCTCCGCCCCCTGCCAGCGATCCAGAGCGTTCAAGTGACCATGTGATAATGTGCAATCCTGCCTCTTGTGCGGCTTTGGCATAGGGGGATGCGACCATCTTGCCGGTGTCGTCCAGTGTCAGAAGAACCCACATCGGCGGCGCAATATAGTTTACGCCCATATCGGCAAGCTCTTGCATGCTGGGTTTGAAAGTCGCGGGGTCCATGTGATCGAGAAGGCCTTCATCATCGTCTTCCGCCTCGTAGCGGTCATCGAGATAAACAGCCTGTGCGCCGAACGCCGGCTCGCTTTCGATCCAGTATTTGATATCTGATAAGTCAAAGGACTGCGCCCAAACGTCCGACGGTGGCACACCTGCGGCCTTGTAGTCGTCGATCATCTTTTGCGCATACATCTGTTGCGTGAACCCGTCATAGGGCATCTCGACCACAGCGGCTTTTAGCTCTGGTGCGAATTTTACGCTCAGGTCCTTCATCAATACGATCGATTCCACATGGGTCATCAGGGTTGCGCCTTGGACTGCGTATAGATCCGTGCGCCAATCCGCTGTTGCGTCCATGTAGTCTTTGACCGAGGTTGCGTTTGTGTTCGCGGCGTCCATCTTTGGCGTCAGCGTTCTGAATTCGGCGAGTGTCACATCAGAGGTCCGGCACGCAGCGGCCGCTTTGCTTGCACCGCTGGCGGGGGTGAATGGAAGAGCACAGGTGCTGGCCAGGTCGGACGCAAGTATATTCGTTGTCGTATGCAAATCATCCTGCGCGTGCCGGCAGACCAGTTCCTTGTCTTTGGTAAAGGTCACATCGCACTCGACGATCCCCGCGCCCATCTGTGCTGCGGCAGTATATCCTTCGGCGGTATGTTCGGGAAACATCATTGCAGCGCCGCGATGGCCAATCGACCAGTTGCTTCTGGTCGGTGTTTGCCCGGTGCAGGATGCCAACTTGTCCTTCAGCTCGCCGTCTTCCATCGTGTCAATCAGGTAGAACGGACGCGGCCCGTAAGTGACCGGCGTTTCCATGCTGTCGCTTTGTGCAAATACCGGCAATGCGGGACCAGCCAGAAGCAGTATGGCCAAAGTTGTTGTCCAAGTGGTCATTTCAAAGTGTCCTTCATACGTCACAGCCCATGCAACCGTGTATGTCTATCTTGCTGCCTTTGTTATGGGGGCCTCAACCGTTTTGCGTTTATCCTTCGACCAAGGTGACAAGGGTGGAAAGGCCGGGCCATTGGGCGAAGGGGTTTGTCAGCGCAACGCCGGACATCGCTGGCCATTCGCGGCATTGCACGCTATGCCAGTGAAGGTCCGAAGCAGGTGAGTACAGTCATGACGAGCGACGCAAACGACAAGGCAGCCGGGATCAAAGCGTTGCAGTCTTTGATCAATGCAGTCCCTACAGACCCGCAGCGGGCAGCCAATGATGAAGAGCGCGCGTTTTCGGATTTCATCACCGAAAAGCTGGTTGATGCAAATGCGCCAGAGGCTCTTATCGACGTCATATCAGAAATTGCCGCAAAAATTTACGGCAAATACGACATGACCAGTCCCGCAGATATCGTGATACTTAATAACAAACTAACTTATTTGATCGATATCGCAAACACCCGCGAAGACAACAATGCCCCTCTTTCCAAAAGCATGAGGCAGCAGGTGCTTGATGTTATGCGTAGCAAGCTGTGACAGTCTAAAATCCAAAATCTGAACTGCGGTGCTTTAGTGCGCTAAACCGACAATATTGATTGCCACCTGGCAGGTTGTTGAAGCTGCCAAAAGGGGATACTTTTTACATATGTCCATCTTCTCGCGAAAAGTAAAACTTATCGCCCATTTAGGGGCGCATAAGACGGCCACCTCCTTGGTGCAAAGCTACTTTCTGACAAAGCAAGACTATTACCTGACACAGGGGCTGAACTTCATCAGCCGCAGCGATATCAGCCCTCATATTTCGTGGGGTGACAGAGTTATAGAATGCCCCCAAGGAATACAGGACTGTGTTTCGACTGCAATGAAGGTGCGGGGTGTTACAAGCGTTTTGTTCTCGAACGAAAATGCCCTTGGCAAACCGTTTAGGAAAGCGCCCGGCCTTTATCCTGAACATGATAAAATCATAGCGGCATTTGCAAAAGCATTCGACAGCTTTGATGCAAATATTGTTTATACAATTCGCCCGCAGTATTCTTTCCTCGAATCCTACTATCTACAGCGTATCCACCAAGGCGATTCATTGAGCTTTGGTGACTTTATTAAGGGAATCGATCTTGATAGATTGCACTGGACCCCAATTGTTGACGCTCTGAAACGAGAGTTTGGTGCGGATCGCGTGACGGTTATAGATTTTGAATTGATACGCCAAGGCCAGATGAGGTTTATTCAAGAATTCGTCAGCCGTACGATATCGCCAGATATTACGGTGGATACGGATTACGACTCCGTCAAAAATCCTAGTATTTCTGCTCGTGGACTAGAAATTGCCCTGCGCGTTAACCCATTGCTTGAAAAAGGCGAAAAGGGTTTGATGCGAAAGTTTTTGCAAGCAAATTTTTCGAACCAAACAGAGCCCCGGCCCGTGCTTATGGATGACGAGCTGCGGGATAATCTGATTGCAAAATATCAATCTGAATACCGTGAACTTGTCGGCTCTGCTGATGCTTAAAGCGGTCTGGTGTCGCCTGCACCGGAATGGGCCATCCGCGTAATCAGTTTGATGGTGCGTTCGGTATTTCCGGCATCAATAAATTGAAATGCAGCCTCGCGCTGTGGCCAAGCGTCAAAGGTCCAGTCGTTTGCGGCTGCCGATATCAAGCGTGCAACCAGTGACTTGGCGTTGTCATCGACAGGTCCGGGTAGGTTTTGTTCCGTGATAAAGGCGTTTTGGGAAAACTTGACCCTTTCGCGATCAAACTGGAACAGGAATGCCGGGCGACCGATATATAATGCATCCCAAGCGACCGAAGAATAGTCAGTGACCAGCGCACAGGATTGCAAAAGCGTTTCCTGAAATCTTTTGCTTGTCCGGCTTTCGGCGGCGCTGTTTTCCAGTGATGTGACATGGTCCCGCAGAATTTGATGGCCAATCAGAATAGGATGAAGTCCATTGTTCTTCATATCCTGAATGGCAAGGGACCATTGCAAAGTATAGGGGTCCGTTTCGATTTGGTCGGGGGACATGCGATCAAGGCCAGGTCGCCACGTCGGTGCAACGAGGATCTGGTTCTTGACGATCTGCCTGTCTGACGCTTGATTATAGAGCCTGTCGAGCCGTGATAACCCCGTGACGTGAACGGACGGCGCGGCATATCCGAAGTGCTTTACAAATACAGTCTTTTCACGCGGTGACGATACAATAACGGCGTCATAATCGACCCTTTTTCTATGATAGTGGTTCAATACGGTACCACCTTTCATCGCCATGACACCATGTTGCAGGAAAACAGTCTGGGTCCGGTCGTAGCGGTCCTTGGCGATATGCGATAAAATAGCGGGATAAACATAATGGCGGTGGTGGGTAAAGGCGCAGACAGAAGCATCAAGGCAGGCTGCAATATGGGCTTCAGAGCCCCAAGCTAGTACGTTGTTAATGCCCGTATCCAGATTGTCGGCGTTTCTTTCGTCTATGATGTAAAACGATTTCATGGTCTGCGGGATGTTTTGTAATGCGCTGAAAAGAGCAAAGCCATTGTCTCGTGCTGTATCCGGATATTCACCCAAGATGCAGACAGGGTCCGGGCAAAGCGCGGACTGGCCTTTGGCCGTAAGCCGCTGGATAGCGTGACGGTCCAGCGCGTGAAGCTCTATTCTGACGACTTGAACAGAGGGTTCGGTAAATACAAAAAACGTGCGCGCAATCGGGCCACCAAAAAGCCCCAACGCGTCTGGCGCGGCGCGGAAATGGAACGTACGGCCGGACTGCTCATCATGAATTTCAAGACTGAAGATACCTGGCGCAATGACGGCCCAATCCATGTCCAGATGAAGTTCGAAGCGATAATACTTCAGCCCGATCAAACACAGCAGCTTTTGCACAAAGGGTTTTGTAGTGTCGGGTGACAGCGCGACATCTTGTTTCCAGTTTTGTTTTGCACCGCGAAAACGACGCAAGACGACAGACATCTGCTTCATCGCCCTGTTTGTTCTAATAACGCCTTTTAGCGTGATGGATTGTCCTGCAACCCTTGTGTGTATCAGCCGCGGCTGAATAATCAGGTCGTCCTGACGTGTGATACGGCTTTTGCCAATGCGGAACATCAGCTTGATCAATGATAGCGCGCGCAACGCTTATGTTTCCCATGGGGCAGTATTGGGAAAATTGTCGATCAGGAAACGCCTGACCTGGCTGTGCCATTGCGGTGCGGGATCTTCAGTGCCGCCTTCGTTGATGCAAACAAAGGCTGTATCCGGATGCAGGGCGCGATCAAAACGCGCCGCTTGTGTGGCGACATCGTTGGATTTGATCAGAACGGATTGGTCCTGTTTCCACATGGCGCGCCCGGTACCGATTGCGAAGTGGTGATACAAGAAACTGGGAATATTCAGATCATTCGCACCGCGAAATGCGTTGGTTCTGAAATCCGCATAGTCGGAATGCCAAAGGCTTTCCATATCAGACAGAACCGACTTTTGCAGGGCATAAGGCACATGCCGGTGCAGCTGTGTCGGTACAAAACCCAGTTCTTTCAAAATCAGGGCAGCCCCGCTGCGCGCGGCATTCATGTAATCGGGATCAGCCACACCGTATGGGCCCGAAACAACGCCGTATTCCTCTAGGCGGGCATAGGATTGACCGGCCTGATTGAAAAAATCCGACGGCAGCGCCGGGTTCATCACAAAGAAGTCGTCGTTGAGATAAAGAAAATGTTCGGACAGGTCAGGTATCTTGTGAAGATAGGATTCGATGACATGAGAGTTGAACGTTGGCAGGATTTCAGGCGGCATGACATCCGCATGAGAGACAAAAACGATCTTGTCGTTTGCGGTGTCCAGCCAAGTGGGCGGGCGGCAGTTCGTAAAGATATAGATCCGCCGGATCCAGGGCGCGTAATCATGTAGGCTGCGCAGCGCAAAGCGCAGTTCTTCGTTGTTGTGAAACCGGGTGGTCGCAGTCGCGTCGGTCTTGATATCGCCCATGTGCTGCCGGGCCGCAGCATAGCTGCGCTGCCATGCGTCGTCCGTATGATCGACCCAGGTCAGAACGGCATCAATGGGGCGCTCCGCCGCCCTGTCGTCACTGCTTTGCCCGCCAAGCAGTGCTTGGGCAAGAGTTAGGCCGGCCTTGTCAAAAACAGGCGCATTGCAACGGCGCATAACCGCGTTTTTTTCGCTTGCAGATACCCAGGCCCCGTTTGGCGAGGGGCTATAGGGTTCCAAGTATATCTCGCTCCGCAGATTTGCCGCATCGGTGAAATAGATCTTGATAGACTTAGATTGCATGATTTGCCCGCTTTGGTCCGGGGCATTCGTCTTAATTTGTTTGCCGTCGGCAAAGATTTTGGCATGAGGGGCCAAGCGTAAGACATGCTGGGCTGCTGCAAGATAGTCCAAGTCCGCCACACCCAAGTGCGCCTTGTTGCGGCTTTCATGCAGAACCAGAATCCCGAACCTTTGGCCTAACGCGGCGACGGTTTCACGCAGTAGCCCGATCGTTAGCCCGCTTTTATCAAGGCCGGATGCCGCCTCAGCCGCGCGGGCAACACTTTCGATCCGGCGCGCACGCGGGGCTGCGATACGCCGCAAGTGCCTGATGGTTTCGATCGGACGCCCTGCCAGCGCAATGGCCAGATCGCGCAGATGAAGTCCTGTTGATTTTCGAAAGGCATAGAAATCGTTTTTCAGTTTCAACGGATCGCTCCAACGGTCACAGGGTAGATCCGGTGTCCTGAAAACATAGCAAAGTGTCAACAGAGCCTCGTTTGAGCCCGTCTGGTCAAGGTTGCCTAGCTTTATTGCCGGCTCATCGCAAAAGCGTTACAATGGCACTCGACTGGAAGGGTCTCGTCGGAAGCCGCAAGGCTGCCTTTTGCCCTACCGCAACGCTTGCAATGGATTGTGCCAGATTTTGAAATACATCAGTTCTTTTAAGAAGCGTGTTCGAGCTCAATTAAATTCGAAAACGGCACATAGCGTAACTAAGCCAAAACACCATGCGGGTGTTGCCGCAAAAAAATCGCCAAAGCTGCGGGCCTTGCGCCCTGATGACGTGGCGATCGGCTTTATTGATGGCGCATGCGACAGCGATGATCTGCTGCGGCATCATATCTTGTCGCCCATCAAGGCGGCCTTGTCGCCCGCGACATCCGTTTTCGATTTGACACGGGATGATGTTGCCCCGGCAGGCGTGCTGAAAGTGTCGTTGTTCCCCAACGTCCCCGGCGATGTGCTGATGATGTTTGATCTGGCCGATCGCAATCATTTCCGTCAGTCCGGACCTGATGGTAGCCCTTTTGTGCATGGGTTTCGCAAAATTCTGGTGCCGGGCGACTGGATGCGCCGCAAGCTTGTCGGAGATAGCACGCTGAAGCTGACCAATGCCGATATCGCCATTGTGGGGGCACCGCGCGTTGATTACCTGCGTAGCCTGGCCGCTGCCTGGCCGGTAAAATCCGGCGATGGACGGCTAACGGTGCTTTGTGCGCCTTTGCATGACAACTGGACCGATCGGGATGACCGGCCGCTGAGCATTCGAGTTCCGCTAGAAGGCTACCTCGACACGCTGCGCGAAACTGTTGATCTGCGCGTGCATGTGGATGGTCGCAACAAACAAGATAAGCGTCCCATCACGTCCGATCTTTTGGATGCTGATATCGTTATCACGGACCATACCTCGTTGATTTTCGAGGCTTGGGCCCTTGGTAAGCCTGTAATTTTCCCCCGCTGGCTTGGTACGGACCGAATTACAGCCAAAGCGCCGGGCAGCGCCGAGGGGCAAATCCATCAAAACCTGATCGGCCACCACCCGGAAACCTTTGACGCGCTGCTTAATCTGCTTGCCAAAGGTAGGGATCTGGATCTTGGGCCGGGTGTCGACGATTTCATGTCGGATTATCTGGCGAACTGGCGTGATCGTCCATCTGGCCCCGCCACCGCCCGAATTCTTGAGCAGCTGGCCGACCCACGGATTGCCCGGCAGCAAAAAGAGACCTTGATCGTCCTGGATGCTGCGATGAAAGCAAAGGACTGGCCCGTTGCAGAAGAGCATTTGGTTCATCTGGCCGGCCAGGACCCGAACAACGCCGCACTTTATGATAAGCTGGCTCAGGTTTTCAAAAATCAGGGCAAATGGTGGCAAGAACTGACGGCGCTTGAAACCCTGGTCGATCTGGTCAGGCCAAGCGCTGCCCAGTTGAACCGTTTGGGTATTGCGCGCCAGCGCATGGGGCGCATGCAGGCAGCTGCAAATGCTTTTGAACAGGCAATCAATCTTGCCCCGGAAAAGGCAACCGTCGATCAGTACTACCGCCTGGCCTACGCCTTCGAGACGGAAGGGACGGACGGACCGCCTGATTTGCGCAAAAGTGCGGCAGCATACAAGAAGGTGACAAGCCTTGATCCTGCGCATCCGGCCGCGACCTTTGGTCATGGCGCATTGCATGCGAGCGCAGGGCGCTGGCGTGAAGCGCAAAATGCCTATCTTACCCGTCTGGCCGCCGATCCGCTGAATGCCGAACTGCATTACCGGTTAGGTATGGCATATGATCGCTGCTATGCATGGGACGCGGCGGAGGCGTCTTATTTAAATGCACTTGCCTTGGATACAAGTAAATCCGCATGGCACCACCGCCTTGGCTTTGTGCTGGAGCGGCAAGAAAAATTCAGTGCCGCAGCGATGGCCTATGCGCATGCAGCGCGGCTTTCCAAGGCCCATAAGCCCGAATATTTCTACCGTGCCGGCTATGTTTTGGAAAAGGCAGGGCGTTTGGCCGAGGCTTGCGATGCATTTGTGCAAGCCTACCCCGATCCAAAAGCACCCCCTGCAGCACTGGATGATTACACTGCCAATCTGGCGCGGCAGCGCGTTTCCCTGATCAAGCCGCATCTTGAGGAAGATCAGAAAAACGCTTTGGTATGGGCTGGTTATAGTCAGGCACTGGAACAGCTGGGCGATACAGCAGGTGCTGCCCAAGCCCTGCACAAGGCCATGATCTGCGCAGACAGGCCGAACGCCGCATACGCAAAACGCTACGCTGCACTGGATTCCGTGCGCCTCGAATGTCGCATGCTTGAGGCGCGGCTTTTGCACAACTGCACCCGCGCGGCGGAGTGGTTTCGCTATAGCACCGCGCTGGAGGCTTCAGGCGATCTGGCCGGGGCGATTTCCGCCATGAGGCAGGCTCTTTTGCGTTCTGGCGATCATATGCCGGTCTGGCATAATCGCCTTGGCCGGCTTTTGGTCCGTCAAGGTGATCTTGAATCTGCCTGCGCGGCTTTTCGCGACCAGCAGATTCTGCAGCGTCCACATGGTGCATACGAGGATCGGTTCGGCAAACTCGATGACCTGCGCGAGACGGCGACCTACCGCGAATTTTTCGATGTACTGCCGATCATGCCACAGACAATTTTGTATGAATCCTTTGGCGGAGAGGGCTGTTCTGACAATCCTCTCGCCATCTTCAATTACGTCCAGAATGACGCGCGCTTCAAAGGGTGGACCCATTTCTGGGTTGTCGACGATATGTCCAAGGCACCTTCGGGTTTGTGCAGCCGGACAGATGTCGTCTTTGTGCTAAAGGGGTCCACCCTTTATCAAAGGTTGCTGTGTACTGTTGAGTTCCTGATCAACAACGCGACATTTCCGTTTTATTATGTCCGCAAAGAAGGCCAGGAATATCTGAACACCTGGCACGGTACGCCGCTGAAAACGCTGGGCTATGATATTGAAGCTACTCCGTTGCAGCGTGCAAATACGGCCCGTAACCTTATTCAGTCTTCAATGTTTATCGCCCCCAATACCCATACCGAAAGCGTGATGCTGGACCGGTATGGTGTCCGCAATCTTTTCACCGGACGATCGCTTTTGACGGGATATCCGCGGATCGACATGCTGGTGAATGCTGATGATGGCGTCAAATCGGGTATTCACAAGGCCCTGGGCCTTGATCCATCAAAGCCTGTCGTTCTGTTCGCGCCCACCTATCGCGGCCACTGGGCAACGCCCGAGCTTGAAGCCCAGTCTTTGGCCGATACGATCGAGCGGATGAAAAGTTCTGATTACAATCTGGTGTTCCGCGGTCATTACTTTGCAGAACGTTTCATCATGTCGATGGATCTGGATGTGACTATTGCGCCTCATGCGATCGACACATGTAGCCTGTTGTCCGTCGTCGATGTGTTGGTCACGGATTATTCGTCTATCTTCTATGACTTCCTAATTACGCAGCGGCCCGTCATACATTTTGTCCCCGATTGGGATGAATATGTTGCAACAAGAGGTGTGTACTTTGGCAAAGATCAGCTGCCAGGCGCTGTATGCGAAACCGAAGAACACCTGATATCCTTGCTTGGTGATTGCATGCGCGATCCTGCAAGTCAGATATCCCCGCAGTATCTGGCAGACTTGCAGCGTTATTGCGCTGTAGAGGACGGTAAAGCATCCGAGCGGGTGGTCGATGCCCTGTTCTTTAACCGCACGCCGCCGCAGCAGCCAAAACATGCGGATGGTGCCAAGCATATCCTGACGTTCGGTGGTGACTGCCAGGACGGCATACAGTTTTCAGCCCTTCAGGGCATGTTGAGCCAGATGCGTGACCAAGGTCACATCAGTACCGTGGTTGTGGACCGCAGGGCCATTATCGATGATGCATCACGCACAGCAAACGCACAAAGCATCCTGGATATGTCGGATGTTATCATACGGTTTGGCCGCACCTGTTTTTCGCTGGAGGAGACCTGGATCAACGACAAGGTCAAATCTCCGCATTATACCAGCACGTCTGCGATGGATGCCGTGTTTGAATCCGCGATGCGTCATGAGGTGAAACGCTTGTTCGGGGACGCCCGTTTCGATGCCGTGCTCGACTTTGACGGCAGACGGCCGTTCTGGGTCAATCTGATGGCAACGACGCCAGCCGAAAAACACGGATTGTGCCTTCCGGGTGATTTTGCGCGCACTTCTGATCAAACGTCCCCCGAGTTGCGGCGTGTCACCGCAACGCTGGGCAAATTCGACATCATCTTCAGTGACAGCGATCTTGCACATGCTGCGAACCAATCCACTTTAGCTAAAACGCTGACTTCCGGCACCCGTTTTGACGTTATGCCGGTCATAGCTGCACCGGTCGGACGGCCTGAAAAAAAGCAAAAGCTGGCAGATGTTCCGGCACTACAGTTTTTGTCGAAAGCCGAAGCCTGCCTTGTCGGCCTGCCTGGCGCTGATATGGCTATGATCGACAGGATGTTGACGTTGCTGGGCTCTGCCCAAAAGAAAAGGGCTTCGCTTCGTCTTGGGCTTGTTGTGTTGCCGGGGCTATATGCCCAGGTGATCCAGCGCTTTGAGCATCACCCCGAATGGGTAAACGTCACATTAATCAGTCAGTCTGATCCACTGGACCTGTTTGATGCAGCGGACTGTATCGTGATTGGCACAGCAGTAGAGTATCTGGATCAATTTGAAGCCGAGGCCGCCAGACGCGGAAAACCGGTCTTGATTCTTGCGGTCGACGATGATGCAAAAGACGCCAAAAACCTAGGCGCATCCCTGAAGTCCTTGCCTAAAATAGCATCGCAGACTGCCGGGGCTGTAAAGGGCCATCAGGATATATCGCATTTGATATTCACCTAATTAACTGAAAATAAAGTAAAAATAAGAAATTCACTTGTATAGGTAGCGATGTATCGCCGCCCATACATGCTGTGCCTGAATGTCATGACGGGCCGCGATCTGCCGCGCTGGCAAATTCAAGTTTGATTTCTAAAGCAATCTCTGTATGACGCTTTTATGACGTTCATGTGACATTATGTAAATTTTGTTCTGCATGACCGTACCGAGTAACTTGCAGGATGAAATTTTATGCGTCGCGTTATTACCTACGGAACATTCGACACTCTTCACCATGGTCACATCCGCCTCTTGCGCCGTGCCCGTGAACTTGGTGACTATCTGATCGTCGCTTTGTCCACCGACGAGTTTAACGCAAGCAAAGGCAAATCCGCACTGTTCAGCTACGAAGAGCGCAAAGCGGACTTGGAAGCATTGCGTATGGTCGATCTGGTGATCCCGGAGCGGACATGGGATCAGAAAGTAACCGACGTGCGCCTGTACCATGCTGATGTTTTCACCATGGGTGATGACTGGACTGGCAAGTTTGATTTCCTCAAAGACCAGTGCGAAGTGACTTACTTCAAGCGCACACCGTCGATTTCAAGCACGCAGATCCGTAATGCCATGACCATGAACATCGCAGCCGAGTAAGTGTCCGCCCCGATGCGGAACTGACTTAGGGCCGTGTCCACGGGATTGTAAAAATCGTGGGCCCGGTTTCGGTGTCGCGCTTCAGATAGCCCTCTTGCCACAAGATAACTTGTGCAACGCGGGCTTCTTCGCCCTTTTTCATCAGTGCAATGTTCAGGTGTTGGACTACAGCTGCCGGGTTGTGTGGAAAGCTGACGTTTGGCGTATCGGTCGAACAGTTGAACTGCACTTGCGGCGTGCGCCAGTCACCATAGTTTTCTGACAGGTAGCGGTCCGCATCCGCCGGGCCGCGCACAGTCATGCCCGCGATCTCATAATTGTCAAGATCGAACGTACTGTTCGTCCAACGGTGTTTAGCGGATCCATGCCAGGACTGCTCGCCTTGTGTATAATGCACAAAGACGTCGATCCCTATGCCGCTGGCATGCATCAATCGATATAGGGCCGGGCATGGGTCTGTGGATGGCCCGGCACCTTGCATATCCAGATCGAAATAGGCGCTGCTGGATACAACAACCAGATCCGGCGATCCTTGTATCTGCGCCCAAAAGGCGGCTTCATCAAACTGCCGCGCATCAATACCGATATCGATATCATAGTCATGGGGCAGAAAGTTGCCTTCTCGGACGGCCCCCAGAAAGGTGCCTGATACGATGAACCATGGCATCTTGATCGCGTTCAAAGCCTGCAGCGCGGCTTGGGCCTGTGTGATGCTGAACTCCGGCACGCGCTCTGCCAGCCTTTGGGCATCGGCGCGCGGGGGCTGCAGCGCCGAAACCAGATCGTTTGCAATCAAAGTAAACGCGCGCAGTGCGCGAGTCCGCTGCGCTGCGGTGTCAGCGGTCATGATGTCTTTGGCGCGAATATTCAAAAGCGCCAGCTTGTGTTGGGGGGTATTCCGACTGCCAAGCCACTGATCCAGCACGGTCATCGCACCGGGGGACATGGATGTCGTCGGATCAAACATCGGACGCGGCGATGTCAGAAACCTGCCGGTCCAGCCATAGTGTAGATACCAGACGATCCGGTGCGCGCCTGTCTTGAATTCATCCATTTTGAACAGACGGGCTGCATCCTGTGCCAGGACCAGGCGGCCGCTTAGAACAAGCACGACCAGCCACGCCCCCCCTGCAAGCGCAAGGCGCACGGGCGCTGTATGCGGCTGACGTAACCAACGTAGGAGGCTGAACCGAAGTCGTGTGATAATACTGGCCATGATCGCTCAATCCGCCAATAAGGCTTGGTGGTGCGCAATCGCTTCGTCCAGGTCTTCGTAATATTTCAGGTGTCCATCATGTAGCAAAATGCCCGCCTCACAGAACTCTCGTACTTGTTTCATATCGTGGCTGACCAAAATCGCGCTGGAGTCCTTGACGCGCTCTCGGAAGACGGCACGGCTTTTACGCTTGAAAGAGGCATCGCCAACGGCTGTCACCTCATCAACGAGGTAGGTATCGAATTTGATCCCCATGGAGATGCCGAAAGCCAGCCGAGAGCGCATACCAGATGAATAACTGCGAACGGGCATGTGAAAATAGGCCCCGATTTCGGCGAAATCCTCGACGAAAATGCGCAGGCGATCTGAATCGACGCCATAGATCCGCGCAATAAAACGGGTGTTCTGCGCACCCGTCAGATCCCGGTGGAATGCACCGCGAAAGCCGACCGGCCAGGAAATTGTGCCATCAGACAGGATATCACCGCTATCGGGGCGCAACGTGCCCGCAATCATTTGCAGCAGCGTGGATTTGCCTGCGCCATTGCGCCCCAGAAGTGCAAGTGACTGACCTGATGAAAGCGTCATGTTCAAATTGTTGACCACTACCTTACGTACACCGCGCACAACGAAACTTTTGGTCAGATCCCGGAAAACGATCACGGCCGGTTACCGCCTGTCGCGCAGGCTATAGTAAACAAGCGCCATGACTGACCAAGCCAGTAGTAAAAACAGGCCCGCAAGGCCGCTGAGCAAAAAGCGCTGCGGATATTCAGGGCTTTGAGGGAGGCTGACAGGAATATAGGTTGCCAGATACCGGGTTTGGCGCAGGCTTTGCGAGCGTGCCGTATCCACCGCGGCCCGCGCTGCGCGATATGCTTCTTCTGCGTATTCGCGGTCAGCCAGCAGGCCTTCGTATTCTGACATCAAGGTCGGATAATCCGCGTTCACGCCCGGCACATCATCATTGGCAAACCCCTGACGTTCCTGCCCGATCCGCGACCGAATGATGTCGATGCGCCGCCGCAGGCTTGGCAGGCGCGGATCGGCGGTCACGGACTCTACGGTTTCATCATAATCGATCAGGGCTTCGGCCAATTGCTGTTGCAGATTGTTGATAACGCCCATCTGACTTTGCAGATCTGCATTGGGATCGACGATCTGTGTGCGGGTGCGAAACTGGGTCATCTGTTCGCGCGCCAGGCGAAGCCGTGCGGTCGCGTCGGCCAGATCGCTGTTGGCATAGCGCATCGTGTCGGCCCTGCTGGTCGCATTAAGATCGTTGATCATGCGCTGGCTTTCGCTCACGATACTCAGGCCGATATCCTGTGCTGTTTCGGGATCAAAAGCCAGCACGCGCAACTCGATAAGTCCGGCGCTTTGATCGTATGAGATCTGGACCATGCGCTGCCAATGGGCGAGCAGCTTTTCGATTGGTGCATCCGGCGCAATCGAGAACAAAGGGTCTTCATCACGGTATTGGGAATAGATCGCGCGCAGATCATGCTCTGCATCTATCGCAAGAACCATTTCCTGACTTTGGATGAATTCATAGAGAATATCGCTGTCAGAGGCGGCGCCGCTGCCTCCGGTGATCTGGGACAGGTTTCCCAGAATATCCGCAGATGTCCCTCCCTCTTCGCGGCGGACCGTAAAGCCTGTGGTCGAGGCGTATTGGTCTTTTGCGAAAAACCACAAATAAAAGATCACGGCGGCAAGCGGCAGCAGAACCAGAACACCAAAGCTGAACATCAGGCGGTAATGCCGGTTGTGCAGCTTGGCGCGCGGCGCGATCGGCATGATCTTGACCGTCGGGCGCGGCGGACGTTTTTCGCCTTTTGGCTTTGTGGCTTTTTTGCCCGCAGGATCAGGCGTTGTGCCTGGTGGTTGCATGTCAGTCATGTGCAATCTCGGGGGCTTTTAAATACTCTGCTTTTCTATATAATTTTTGATCTGATTACCAGCGTAGCAGGCGTTATCCTTTCATGCCATCAAGGTCCTCGCCATCTGACCCGCAGCTGCCTGCGCAACATCCCAAATCCGCCCCCAGGGCGCTTGCATCGGTGCATAAGCCTGACCGGCCTTATGCAACAGCCCGCACGATCGCTGCGTTGATGCTAAGAGAGATGTCGACCCGCTATGGCAAAACCGCCGGCGGGTTTATTTGGGCTGTGCTGGAGCCGCTGGGGCTGATTTTGATCTTGGCTGTTGCGTTCAATTTGTTGTTGCGCGCACCGGCACTGGGGACCAGTTTCGTCTTGTTCTATACGACGGGCTATCTGCCTTTCATATTGTATCAATCCGATTCTGTTTTCGTGGCCCGCGCATTGAGTTTTTCGAAACCGCTTTTGTTCTATCCATCCGTCACATGGGTAGATGCCATCATCGCCCGATTTATCCTCAATACCTTAACCAGTTTGATGGTGGCTTATATTCTGCTGACAGGTGTGCTGCTGTTTACTGACACACAAATCGTGCTGGATCTTCGCCCTATTGTCGAAGCAATGGCGCTGGCGGCCCTTGTCGGTCTTGGTGTCGGTGTTTTGAACTGTGCACTGATCGGCCTTATTCCCTTGTGGGATGTGATCTGGTCGATCATTTCACGGCCGCTGTTTCTGGCATCGGGCATCTTGTTCGTATTCGAAGACTTGCCGCGTTTCGTACAATCCATTTTGTGGTTCAATCCCTTGGTCCATGTCATTGGCATCATGCGCCGGGGGATCTATCCAATGTATAACGCCGATTACGCATCACCTACCTATGTGATATTCTTTGCATTGCTGACGATGGTGCCCGGCCTTTTGTTGTTGCAGCGGTTTCACGCCAAGATTTTGAACGAAAACTAGATACACCCCAAGCATCGCAAAAGCGGTTGAGACAGCCTTTGGTAAGGCCGTTTCAAAGCGCATTCATCCATTCGTCTGACAACCAATCGGTGCCGCTTCCCAGTCGACGGGGCGGCCGTCGATATCGACGGCCCAGTGGGTAAAGCCGGGAAACAGTGGGGCGATATGGGCGGTGATGACGGGGCGCATATCGCGGCCGGGGCCGCGTGCGGGCTGGCCGGGGCGGATGACGGCCTCTGACGGGGCAAGCTGCCAGCCGTATTTGCCCGATTGCCAATAGGCCAGCCCGGTATAGCGGTTATGGCTGCGCTCTTCGCGGGCGGGATCGGCCCCCTTGGTATAGATCTGCGCCAGCCCGCCGCCGTGCAAAACGGTGTTGAACAGCGCATGGCTCTGGCTGCTGCCGGCGGGGCCCAGTTGCAGCGCGTTCGGCTTTTGCGCATGGGCGGGGTCTGCAAGAAGGGTGTTATTCCAGTAATAGAACGTGGTGCCCGGCACAGGATCGCCGCTGCCGTCCGGGCCGCCCTGCCCTGCGCCAGGCGCGCGGTTCTGCGAGACAAGCGCGCGGTTTTGCGCGGCGGGATCGCAAGGGATTTCGCAGAAGGCAAAATGGATACGGCTGGCTTCCTGATAGGTGGCATAGCCGCCGACATTGCGGCAGCGCAGCCCGTAAACCAGCACAGCGTCAGAGCCTTCGTAGAAGTTGAACTTGTTGGCATGGGCATCGCGGGCGCTGTCCTCTAGCAGGGAAAACGCCAGCACGGATTGCCGCAGGGTGAAAAACCGGGCGGGTGAATTAGAGGTGTTGGTGATATGCATGAACCGCGCATCGACACGGGTGCAGGCGGCCAGAAACAGGCCGAAATTGCCGCGGGCGGATGCAATGCTCAGGTTCCGGATCGTCAGATCCGCCGCCCCGCGCAGATACAGCGCACCGTAACCGCGCACCAGCGACAGGGTTTCGCCCACCCGGCAATGCACCAGTCGCAGCCCCTGCCCTGCGCCGGCGGCAGTGTCAAAGGCGCGGGCGTGGATGCAGCTGCTGGACCGGGTATCGGCCCCCGCGGCGCGCAAGACCTCCAGCCCGAACAGTTCGACATGGCGGGCCTGGCCGAAATCGATGCAGCCGGCCCGCAGCGATACCTCTATGCCGCTGACAAGCGTGGCGGGATCGGTGGGCCAAAAATAGACGGATACCGTGCCCGGGGCGGTTTCGCGGGCAATCCATGTGCCTTTGCGCAGTGCCCAGGGGGAACCGCGCAGGGCATAGCGCATGACGGGCTGTTTGTTCGTGCGCTGCAGGGCGGGGCCGGGTTCTGCCAGGGTGATCTGGCCAGTGGCAGGGTCAAAGTCGCCCGTAGGAACGGCGCTGACCATATTGGGGTGGTGATAGACCAGCAGCTCTGCCCCCTGCACCGCGGCCACGGGCAGGCCGATCAGGCGCGGGTCCTGCACCGCCAGAATGCGGTCTTGGGCGTCGGTGTGGAATGTGGCGGAATGATAGGTCGCCGGATCGCCTGCGGCTTCGGGATCAGAAGGGTCGGCGCGGTCCACAGCGATACTGCGCCACTGCCCCGCCTCGTGCAGGTTCAGCGCATGGGGGGCGCCGTGGCGGATCTGGCTGGCAGGCAGGCGGGCGACAAGGACACCGGCGGGTAGCCTCAGTGCCTGCGCCTCTGGTGCGGGGCATGGGGCCCAGCCTGTCAGCGGCTCTGCGGCGGTGATCGTCACCCGGTCCTGCCCGAAACGGTGGATGCGGTAAGGCCGCGCCGCCGTGCCGCGCAGCGCATCAAGCGAGATTTCCTCGCGGTAGGTGCCGGCATGGATCGCAAGGCTGCCGCTTCCCCGCGCCGCAAGGACCGCCACGCCGCGCCCGATCGTGCGCAGCGGATCATCAAGGCTGCCGCTGGCCCCGTCATGGCCGTGCAGGGCGACATGCACATCGGCCGTCCGCGGCCCTGCGATATCGGGGTCCCAGCCATAGTGAATATCCAGCCCTTCGGCGGCTGTGTCAGCCCGGGCGGGGCGGGCCAGAGCCGATCCGGCCCACAGGCCTGCCAGACCGGCCAGAAAAGGGCGGCGCGTCAGCATGTGATCCTCTTGTCGTCTTGCACCGGGTCAGCCTCGCAGTTTGCGCAGTTTCTTCAGGACGATCTGCGGATCGGCCATAACGCGGCGCAGTTTCATGATCCGGTCGCGCAGATAACCCAGCGAATTATAGGGAAACTGTTCCAGCGCGGGCCATTGCCGGGCGACCACGGCCTGCGACAGCCGGTGGCTGCGTTTCCAATCGGGGGGCAGCTGCATCATCAGATCGGCGCTGCGCATCGTCAGCAAGGGGGCCTGCCGCACCAGCCCCGGATCGCTGCAGAACTGCGCCGCATACCAGGCGCCGTCCCGGTGTTCCTGGTAGGCCAGATCCAGAACGGTCAGGCTGTCCACGCCTTGCAGGCCGTCCAGCCAGAGCGTCAGCGCATCCTGCAGCGCGGGGGTGCTTTTCAGCCCGAACCGCGCCGTCAGCATGGCGGGGGTGATGGCGGTTTGCGGCGTGTCGGCCGCGCGCCAGAAAAATGCCCGCGCGATTTCCCCGCCATTGCCGCTGACCATCACGTGGCTGCCGGCGATGGGCCAGACGCTGGGATGAAACTGCGCGTTTGAATCCGCGTTGCAATGCCCGCCCCGGCGGATGAACAGATCGCGCTGCGCCTGTGTGGCGGCGGTGCGCATCAGGGTGCGGTGGTTCAGGCCAACCTTGGCGGCAATCCGGCTGGCCATCACTGTATCCAGCTGGTGCCGGTCACTGCCGGTGACGGTGACGAAATCCACGCGGTCGATATAGGGCTGCGCGCAGGCCAGCAGCATCCGCGTCTCTCGTCCTGCGGTCAGGGCGATGGCGACGCGGTCGGGGCCGGCGATCAAAGCTTCGATCTGGGCCTGGACGATATCCACGATCTGCGCCACCACCGCGTCAGGATCGCTGGCCTGCGCCGCAGGGCCAGACCAGAACCGCTGCACCGACCAGCTGTGCAGGTCCAGATAGTGGTTCGGCAGCAGGCGGTGCAGGCCATGATGGGCGGTCAGCCCGGCGGGAAACCAACCCTCGCCGTCGACGCCAAGGGCGTTGAACAGGTCCGGATCAAAGCGGGCCTGATAGGCGGTATCGTCCAGCATGGCATGGGCCGTGGATGCGGCGATATGTGCTGCGGGATCAAAGACGCAAGGCACCTGCGCCGAACAATCGGGATAGATCCGCGCGGCCCCCGGCACATCAAGGATCCACAAGAACCGCCCGCCCAGGGCCATCAACCCCGCCTGCGCAAAGGCATCGATATCAGCGCCCAGCCGGGCGGGCACCTGCCAGCCTGCGTCGATAATCCTTCGCGCCTGCAGGTCGATGGCAAAGCCCAGCAGAACGCCGGCAGCTTTGCCATCCGCATCCGTGACAGGCCAAACCGGCAGGTCCGCGCCCACATCAAGCCACAGATCGCCGATGGCAATGCTGTCTGCACCGGGCGTATCGCCAAGCCGGTATTGCCAAAGGTCAAGATCAGGAAGGGGCATGAGGTGTCGCCAGAGTGTTGGTTTGCATGACGATCAAAGCGATGTCACCTTTGGACCAGAGGCGCAGACGCAAGCCTTTGGCCTGATACGACATGGTTTAATCCCCGCCGAACAGATCTCGGGTAAAGACCTTGTCGGCCACATCGTCCAGATCGGCGGTGCGGCGGTTGGCGATGATGATATCGCAGCGGGACTTGAAGGCGCTCAGGTCCTTGATGACTTCGGAATGAAAGAAGTCGGGCGTATCAAGGGCCGGCTCAAAGACCACGACATTGACGCCCTTGGCCTTGATCCGCTTCATGATGCCCTGAACAGAGGATTGGCGGAAATTGTCGGACCCGGCCTTCATCACCAGCCGGTAGATGCCCACGGTCTGCGGTTTGCGGCGCAGGATCTCTTCGGCCAGGAAATCCTTGCGGGTGCGGTTGGCGTCGACGATGGCCTGCATCATGTTCTGCGGCACGGCGGCGTAGTTCGCCAGCAACTGCTTGGTATCCTTGGGCAGGCAATAGCCGCCGTAGCCAAAGGACGGGTTGTTGTAATGGCTGCCGATACGCGGATCGAGAGAGACGCCCTCGATGATCTGGCGCGTGTTCATGCCGCCGGCTAGGGCATAGCTGTCGAGCTCGTTGAAGTAAGCGACGCGCATGGCAAGGTAGGTATTGGCGAAAAGCTTGATCGCCTCGGCCTCGTCCGGGTCGGTGAACAGGACGGGCACGTCCGTGGCGATGGCCCCTTCCAGCAGCAGATCAGCAAAGACGCGGGCGCGGGTTGAGCGTTCGCCGACGATGATCCGGCTGGGGTGCAGATTGTCGTAAAGCGCGCGGCCTTCGCGCAGGAATTCAGGGCTGAAAATGACCTGGGCCGTGTTCAGCGCGGCCCGGATACGGGTGACAAAGCCCACAGGCACCGTCGATTTGACGACGATGGTGGCGCCGGGGTTGACCGCGATGACCTGAGCGATGACCGCCTCAACCGTGCTGGTGTTGAAGGCATTGGTGGCAGGGTCGTAATCGGTGGGCGTTGCGACAATGACAAAATCCGCATCCCGCGCGGCCGTATCACCGTCGGTTGTGGCGGTCAGGTCAAGGGTGCGAGTCGCAAGGTAGTCCGCGACCTCTGCATCCTCGATCGGGCTTTGCCGGGCGTTCAGCTGCGCGACGCGGTCCGGATTGCGATCAACCGCCGTGACGCTGTGATGCTGCGACAGCAGGATTGCATTCGACAGGCCAACATAGCCGATACCGTAAACCGTGATTTTCATGTGAGGGAGGCCCTTTGGTCCGTTTGGCGCAACCTTAATGCGCCCTGCCCCCAAGGTGCCAGAGGCGATCAACGGGGCGCCGTGCGATCACCGGTGCCTGTGCCCTGACGGGCGCAGAGCCGCAATTGAAGGTTGCACCGCCACACAGGCACCACGGTTCTGCCTTATTAACACATTATTAATTTAGGTTGAATTCAGACGCGAAAGGAATGTGATACGTTATGAATATCCTCAAACACGGCATATGCGCTTTCGCGCTTGTCTGTGCTGTTGCTGCCCCTGCGGGGGCCGCCACAATCAGTTTTGCGCAAAACAACGCGCCGCAGACGGGCGCGCTTAGCTTCACCAATGGCAGCGAGACGGTGTCTGTCATCGGTAGCCGCGTGCCGACGGGCGGCACTGCGCTGATCGCCAGCTATGCGGGGACGAACGGCGGCCTTGGTGTCTGTACCAGCGGCTTCAATGTCCTGGGCGAAGGTGGCTGCGGCACGGTTTTCGGCATCGGCGACAGCTTTCTGATCGACGGCGGGCCGGGCAACAACAGTGCCAAGGAAGCGGTCTACCTCAACTTCGGGCTGGATACGATCGACCTGACCAGCATCACGTTCAACTATGTGAATGACGGCGATACCTTCGACATCATTTCTGATCAGGTGGCGCAGGCGGCCTATACGATTTCGGCAGGTGCGTCGCAGCAGACCTTTACCTTTACGACACCGATTACGGGATCGTTTTTCGGGATTGGTGCGCTTGGGCGTAACGACAATTTCACCATCCTGTCGATGGGCTATAACATCGTGAACCCCGGCCCTGTCGTGCCAACGGTGCCGTTGCCGGCGACGGGTCTGTTGCTGATCGGTGCACTGGTCGGTGTCGGCGCATTGCGCCGGCGCAAAAGCAGCGGATTTGCGGCTGTTCCTGCATAGCGCAGAGCCAGCACGCCCGTCAGCAAAAGCCAGACCGGGGCAGGCAGGGGCCAACAGCCTCTGCCTGTCCTGACAAAACCAGTTGTACCTTTAGCGGCATTGCGGCGGCTGCTGCGGTGCTGCGCAGGGCGCGGGCACCGGCAAAGACAAAAGGCTCCTCTGCACCAGCCAGGGTAAAGCCGGTGGCGACAGCGCTGGCAGTGGCCGTGCGCGCGCCGGATGCCGGGGCCGCGCCCTGCAGCAGGCGTTGCGGGCTGGCCGCCTGCGGGCCGTCCCAGGTGCCTTTGCCCAAGGGGCCGGCATAAAATGCGGTCACGCTGCGATCGCCCCCGGCCACAAGCGGCGTCAGGACAGGCCAAAGCCTGGCCGTGCCAAGATCGATCAAAGGTTCCCAAAACTCTGCCGTTGTCGCTGCGCGCGGCACCAAACCGGGTGCGACCGCTTCGGCGCGGCAGGTTTCGGCATAGCGGCTGGCGTAGCTGTCCCATGCGGCACCATCCGCGGCCCGGCCAAGGATCAGCGCCCCGAACTGCGCCCGGCTTAATTGCGCGGCGCAAGGGCTTGGCAAGCACAGGCCCGGCACCCGGGCCGATGTGACCGGGGCAAAGCTGCCGCCTGCCCCGCCGCATACCTGCGCATAAGATTTGGCCACGGGCAGATCGATCTGGGTCGTCGTGGCCGCAAAGGCCGGAAAGGCCCCGGCAATCAAGATGCCGGTGATGGCCCCAAGCAGGGCAGAGATCAGCAGGCTGAGGACACGAGGAAGCATGGCACGACCGTTCAGGACAGCAGCGAAAGGCCGCCTGCCTTTGTGTCGCGCAAAGTGGTTAAAGAACCCCTAATGCGCCCCGCCTACATCCCCCGCGTGCCTTGCAGTCCGCGTAAGTAAGCCCCGTATTCGGTTTTCGCGTAGCGGTCTGCCAGATCAAGCAGGGCGGTATCGTCGATCCAGCCTTGCAGATAGGCGACCTCTTCGGGGCAGCCGGTCTGCATGCCCTGGCGCGATTGCAGCGTGCGCACGAAGTTGCCTGCGTCCAGCAGGCTGCCGTGGGTGCCGGTATCAAGCCAGGCATAACCGCGCCCCATGCGTTCCACCGTCAGGCTGCCATCGGCCAGATAGGTTTCCAGCAGGGCAGTAATCTCCAGCTCTCCGCGGGCGGAGGGCGTAATGCTGCGCGCGCGCGCAGGTGCGCTGCCATCAAGGAAATAAAGCCCGGTGACCGCATAGGGCGACGGCGGCACCGCGGGCTTTTCGATGATCTGGGTGACCTTGCCATCTGCATCCATGCCGACAACGCCGTAGCGTTCGGGATCGGACACGCGGTAACCAAAGACCGTGCCGCCCTGCGTTTTGGCATCCGCAGCAGAAAGCATTTCCGGCAGGCCGTGGCCAAAGAAGATATTATCGCCCAGCACCATGGCGGACGGGGCGCCGTCAAGAAATGCCTCGCCCACAAGGTAAGCCTGCGCGAGGCCCTCTGGCTTTGGCTGCACCAGCCATGTGATCGACAGGCCCCATTGCGATCCGTCCCCCAGCAGGTTCTGGAACTGCACCTGATCGGCAGGCGTGGTGATGATCCCAATCTCGCGGATACCCGCCAGCATCAGCACCGACAGCGGATAATAGATCATCGGCTTGTCATAGATCGGCATCAGCTGCTTGCTGATCCCTTGGGTGATCGGCCAAAGCCGCGATCCGGTGCCACCGGCGAGGATCAGACCCTTGCGGTTGGTCATGGCGTTACCTCCTTGATGATGCGGGTCAGGGCCGCCTGCCAGTCGGGGCGCGGGATGCCAAAGGCGTCTTTCAGGCTGGTGCAGTCCAGCCGGGAATTGGCGGGGCGCGCGGCGGGCGTGGGGTAGTCTGCGGTCGTGATGTCGGTAACGGTCACGGCGCGGCCTGCGGTCGCAAAAATCGCGCGGGCGAAGGTGGCCCAGCTGACATCGGGGGCACCGCTGAAGTGGTGGATGCCGGTTTGCGCGGTCCCATCCACCAGCTTTTGCGCAACGGTCAGGCAGGCGTCCGCAATCGCATCCGCCGGGGTCGGCCCGCCGATCTGGTCGGCAACAACGCTCAGCGCATCGCGGGTTTCCGACAGGCGCAGCATGGTGGTGACAAAGTTGCGGCCCACTCCGTCAAAGACCCAAGCCGTGCGCAACACCACGGCCAGCGCGCCGCTGTCCAGCACCGCGCGTTCGCCCGCCAGCTTGGTGCGGCCATAGGCGCCCAGCGGGGCGGTGGCACCGTCCGGCGTCCAGGGATCGCCCGCGCTGCCGTCAAAGACGTAATCGGTCGAGATCTGCACAAACGGCAGCCCCCGCGCGGCGCAGGCCTGCGCCATCGCGCCGGGGGCGGCGGCGTTGATCACATGGGCTGCGTCTTCCTGATCCTCTGCCGCATCAACGGCGGTCCAGGCAGCGGCGTTGATCACGGCGTCAGCGTCAGTCGCCATGATGGCAGCGGCGCAGGCGGGAGGGTCGGACAGGTCGGCTTTGCCCCGGTTCAGGGTCTGAACCGTGATACCGCGTGCGGGGCCGGCAAGGATCAGGGCGCGGGCGACCTGGCCTGTTTCGCCAAAAACAAGAACCTTCATGACGCGCTTTTATCCGTGCCAAGGCGCACGCCGACACCGGCGCGGGTCTGCAGGGGTTTCCACCAATCCTCATTGTCCAGATACCAGTCCACGGTGCGCTCCAGCCCTTCTTGCAGCTCTAGCGACGGCTGCCAGTTCAGATCGGCGCGGATGCGGGCGGGGTCGATGGCATAGCGCGCATCATGACCGGGGCGGTCGGTGACATGGGTGATCAGATCTGCATGGGGCGCATGGTCCGGCCTGCGGGCGTCAAGGATCTTGCAGATCGCCTGCACGATATCGATGTTGCGCGCCTCGTTTTCGCCGCCGATGGCATAGGTCGCGCCGGGGGCGGCCTGCGTCAGCACGCACAACAAGGCATCGGCGTGATCCTCGACATAAAGCCAGTCGCGCACGTTCAGCCCCGCGCCGTAGATCGGCAGAGGCTTGCCTGCCAGCGCGTTCAGGATCGTGACCGGGATCAGCTTTTCCGGAAACTGGCGCGGGCCGTAGTTGTTCGAACAATTCGTCAGCAGGATCGGGAGGCCATAAGTTTCGCCCCAGGCACGGACCAGATGATCGGAACCTGCCTTGCTGGCGGAATAAGGCGAGCGGGGATCGTAGCGCGTATCCTCGTTGAACATCCCCGTCTCGCCCAGCGAGCCGAAGACTTCATCGGTCGAGATGTGGTGAAAGCGAAACGCCGCCGGCTTGCCGCGGGCCAGCCAATAGGCGCGGGCAGCTTCCAGCATGTGAAAGGTGCCGATCACATTGGTTTCCACAAATGCAGCAGGCCCGTCGATGGACCGGTCAACGTGGCTTTCCGCTGCCAGATGCATTACGGCATCCGGCTGGTGATCGACAAAAACAGTGTCTAATGCGGCGCGATCGCGGATATCGACCTGCGCGAACGCATAGGCCGGATGATCTGCC
The DNA here is from genome assembly GCF_042466455.1 of Loktanella sp. R86503. Taxonomy (NCBI): domain Bacteria; kingdom Pseudomonadati; phylum Pseudomonadota; class Alphaproteobacteria; order Rhodobacterales; family Roseobacteraceae; genus Loktanella; species Loktanella sp. R86503. The sequence continues at coordinate 79,561 of NZ_JAXHCI010000005.1, read as the reverse complement.
ACCGCATCAAGGCTGGCGGTGGCGGCGGCATAGGTCAGGCAGTCGACATTGATGATCTGGTGCCCGTCCCGGATCGCTTGCAGCACGACCGCAGAGCCGATGAACCCGGTGCCGCCGGTGACAAGGATCTTCATGCGCTGGCCTCATAGGTAAACGGTGTCTGCAGCTCGGCGAATGATCCGGCAGCGGCGTCCTTGTCCGACAGCACGGCACCCGCAGCGGGGATGCCCCAGTCGATAGCCAGATCAGGATCGTCAAACCGCACGGCACCTTCGCAGCCAGGCGCATAAACGTTCGAGCATTTGTAGGCGACAAGGCAGTCCGGCACCCGCGTGACAAACCCGTGCAGGAACCCTGCCGGAATCAACAACTGGCGGCTATTCGCGGCCGACAGGGTCACGCCGGTCCACTGGCCATAGGTCGGCGAGCCTGCGCGGATATCCACGGCAACATCCCAGATTTCCCCCACCAGCACGCGCACCAGCTTGGCCTGCGCTGCGGGCGGCGCCTGAAAATGCAGGCCGCGGATGGTGCCGGCGTCACGGCTCCAGCTTTGGTTGTCCTGCACAAAGGCGGTGTCGATGCCGAAGGATGCCAGCGTGTCCTGATTATAGGTCTCGCAAAAGCTGCCCCGGTTGTCGGAAAACACGCGGGGAGTGATAATCTGGACACCGGAAAGTGGGGTCGGCTCGAGCATGGGGGCCTCTTGGTCGCGGGCGGTTTTGCCCCTGTGGTAAATGCGGCGGACCAGCTTGGCCACAAGAACCGGCCAAAGTGGGTCCAAAAGACTGCAAGCTGTTGCCAAGACACGCAGATATCGCTCCGCTTTACCCAATTGGGCCATGGATGCGCCCCATTGTCGTCCCTTGTGGCGGGCTATGCGGGGCGTGATACAGATGGGCGCGGGGCAAAGGATATGCAGATGGGCGATCAGGATGCGGCGGAACTGGCGATTGTCATCGTCAGCTATAACACGCGCGAGATGACGCTGGCCTGCCTTGCCTCTGTCTATGCCCAGACACAAACCGCCATAGAGGTGGTGGTGGTCGATAATGCCTCGACCGACGGCTCTGCTGAGGCGATTGCGCGGGATTTTCCGCAAGCGCGGCTAGTGGCCGAGCGCACAAACCATGGTTTCGCCCCCGCCCATGACATCGCCGTGCCACTGACATCCGCGCCCTGGCTGTTGCTGCTGAACCCGGACACGGTGGTGCTGGACGGGGCGCTGGACAAATTGCTGGATTTTGCCAAACGCATGCCGGATGCGGGGATCTGGGGCGGGCGCACGGTGTTCGCGGATGGCACGCTCAATCCCTCGTCCTGCTGGGGGCGCATGACGCTGTGGTCGACCTTTTGCCGGACCAGCGGGCTGTCGGGGTTGTTCCCGGCCTCGAGCGTGATGAACTCCGAAGCCTTGGGGCGCTGGCTGCGTGATACGGAACGCGACGTGGATATTGTCACGGGCTGTCTGTTCCTGCTGCAGCGGGCGACATGGGACCGGCTGGGCGGCTTTGATCCGGCCTTTGTCATGTACGGCGAAGAGGTGGACCTGTGCATGCGCGCCAAGGCGGCGGGTCTGCAGCCGCGGGTGACGCCGGATGCGGTGATCGTCCATTATGGCGCGGCATCCGATACCGTGCGCCCGGACAAGATGGTGCGCCTGCTGCGCGCCAAGGTCGAGCTGATCAAGCGCCACTTTCCCGCCCGCAGCCGCTGGCTGGGGCGGCAGCTGTTCCGGCTCTGGCCGTTATCGCGGGCGGTTGCCTTGGGCGTGGCAGGGCGGCTGACCGGGCGGGCGGATTGGCGCGAAAAGGCCGGCGAATGGCGCAGCGTCTGGGATCGCCGCGCCGAATGGCAGGGCGGGCTGGAAAGCTGACCCCGCCGCCGCCTGCAGGTTTGCGCAGGCGGCTTTTGTTGCCCTTTCTAAGTCAATTCTGCGCCAATGCGCCTGCCAGCAGAACCGCCAGCGCGGCGGGCACCAGAACATCCGCTTTCGCGTTCTGGTTCGGGGTCTGGTGCGGTGCCACCTTGGGAACAGGCGCAGGGGCAGGCACATGGCGCGGGGCTGCGGCGCGGGCGGGCTGATGCTGCTGCGCAAGTTGTCGGTGCTGCGATGGCTGCGGCGCCTGCTTTGCCGCGGCAGCGATAGGGGACAAAAGGACTGCGACGGCAACCAGTGCGGTCAGGGAATGGCGGATCATCTGAAGGCTCCAGAGCGTGGGACCGGGCCGTCTGGCCGGGATATGCAGGTTCAACGCAGGGGGCGCGCGGCTCCGTCGCGGGATTTTATCGGGCGGGCGGCACAGCGTTTTTACCACCCATATTTTGCCACAGTGCCGTGCAAAATAGCCAAAGGCCGGGTCAATCATGGACCCCGCCAAGGCGGTACATGCTAAGGTATGTTCCAGAAAAGACATATAGGGCAGCGTTATGGCTGATCTTTTGCGCGGCGGTATTGCGATCAATGAAATCCTTGCCAACCCCGGCTCGGGGTCTGGTTATGATACTGACGGCAATGGCGCGGTCAGCGCGACGGACGAATATATCGAGCTGGTAAACACCTCTGGCACGGCGATCGATATCTCTGGCTTGCAGTTGTGGGATGCAGGCGTTGGCAACTATTTTACCTTTCCCGCGGGATCGGTATTGCAGCCGGGTGCCCATGCGCTGGTCGTGACCAATGTGTCATCCGGCGGCACTCTGCCCGCAGGCGGCGCGGATGATCTGTTCTTTAGCGCCGGGCGCGGTTCCGCCGTCATCAACAACGGCGGTGACAACGTCACGCTTTATGATCCGGTTGCGAATGAATACGTCTCGGCTAGGTTCGGCGGCGCGGCACCGGATGATCCGGTTGCAGGCGGCGGCGGTTATAGCCGCTTTCCAGCCACCGCGACACGCGTCGGCGCAGGAGAGGACTTTGGCACCAGCAGCCCCGGTGTATCGGTGCAGCGGGCGCCTGACGGGTCGGATGTTTTCGTGGCGGACACACCGACACCGGGCGTGTCGAATGTCTGTTTTGTGGCAGGCACAGCATTGGCCGCCCCCGATGGCGCAGTGCAGGTCGAGGCGCTGCGTGCCGGCGATCTGCTGGTCACGCTGGATCACGGCGCGCAGGCGGTCACTTGGGTCTTTGCCAAGACATGGACGGCGCAGGACATGGCGCAGAATGCAAATATCGCGCCGGTGCGGATTGGGCAGGGCAGCCTGGGCCACGGGTTGCCACAGCGCGATCTGCTGGTGTCGCAGCAGCACCGGATTTTGGTGCAGGGTCCGATTGCGGCGCGGATGTATGGCGGTGACGTGCTGATCGCGGCCAAACATCTGACCGCCCTGCCCGGCGTCGACATCATCTGCCCGGATACGGCGATCACCTATTACCATGTGATGCTGGACCAGCATCAGGTGCTTTACGCCGAAGGTCTGCCGACCGAGAGCCTGTATCTGGGGGCGCAAACGCTCAGGTCGATCCCGCCAGAGGGGCTGCGCGAGATCGAGGTCATCATGGGCACCGCGGCGGCGGATCTGATGCAGCGCACCCCACCCGCAGCGCGGCATTTTGCCAAGGGCAAACGGGCCAGAACGCTGGTCGGGCGGCATGGCAAGAACGGCAAGCCGCTGACGGTGACGACAGCCGCCTAGATAGGGGTCCGCCTGACGCTGCGCCGGCTTTGCGGCACAGTCGGACCCGGCTTTTGCGCAAAGCGGGTATAGCGGATACGACCAGAAGCAGCGGGATCAGAGGCGGCGGGTTCGTCGGTATCCTTTGGTGCTTTGGCATCGACGGTGATGAACCACATGCCCGCGCCGAAAAAGAAGAACACGAACGAATAGATGCTGGTCCAGACATGCACGGTGCACAGAGTAAAGCTGAGGCCAAGGAAGGTGAACACCCAAGCCAGCCGGAACTGGGTCAGGGCACTGTTGCCGTCAAAATCGCGGCGCATGATCCGGGCCACGCCAAGGATATAGCCCAGCGTGACGGTAGCGAAACCGGGGATGCCATAGCGCACGGCCATGACCAGCCAGAAGTTATCCATACTGCCCGAATACATGTAATAGGGCCGGATCCATTCCTTCAGGCCAATGCCGAACAGCGGGCTGCCGATGATGCCTTTTTCCGTGCTGCCGATGACATTGGCCACGCCCCATTCAAAGATGATGCTGCGCCAGTAGGCCGTATGGGCGGAAAAGGTCGCATAGCTCATAAAGATTTGTAGCGGCGTGCGGTTCGACAGGATGTCGATGACGACATAGGCCAGCGCGAACAGGCCCACCAACAGCCACCAGCGCGCCTTGCCGGGGGTAAAGATCGTGGCCCAGGCGATCAGGCCGATCTGCAGGAAAATCGCGAGCAATGCGCCGCTGGACAGCGCCAGAAAGCCGCAGCCTGCGATGACGATGCTGGCGATGATGCGCCATGCATTGCCGATCCAGTCCTTTAGCCCGACATAGACCATGGAAAACGCGACAGAGCAGAACAGCCCGTAATGGATCGGGTGGGCAAAGCCGAACTGGACCCGTTCAAGGTTAAAGCGCTTGTCCTGGGTATTGAAAGCCACGGTGTTGATCCCGGGCAGTTTGCGCAGCGCCTCCAGCAGGATGGGGCGCCCGGTCAGCGTTTCGACCAAGGCAAAGGGGGCAGAGAAAAGCACAAGGATCATCAGCGCGCGGCATAGGGCGCGGAAATCTTCCATGTTGCGGATATAGGCGCGGCCAACGACATAGCCGCCCAGAAATTCGATCGCGGCGGCACCGATGTTTTCGATCACGCGGTCGGGGTTGTTCACCGCCATGGCCAGCGTCGCCCAGATGATATGGACGATGAACAGCATATCGATGATCATCACCTTGCCGTAGTGGCCCATGACCAGCCGCACCAGCAGCGGCACGGTCATGACCAGTAGCATCACGCGCAGGCCCGTCATCGCCAGCGGGCCGACGTTGAACCCCGCCGGAAGGATCACGGCCAGCAGATAAAGCCAGACCAACGGCGGCAACCTGCCGGTGCTTGCCACAAAGGCTGCGGCCTTGGCGCGGCCCGCGGATTGGCCCCCAGACAGACCCCCAGACAGATTTGCAGGTTGGCGCGGCATATGGTGGGCGATGGTCACGGGCGGTGCGTTCCTGCGGAAGGTCAAACTCTGGCCTGACAGATCGTTTCCAAATCAAGCACAATTATGGCCGTTTGGGCAGAACAATTGTGACATTTTGCAAGGGCGGCGCGGATTGCCGGATTGGCCGCCAGACCGGCAGCGTGTCCAAGGTGTCCTTAACCCCTGCGCACGGCAGGACCGCGCCCGCGGCAACCCTGTGCGCCGGCGTGGTAGTGTCCCGCGCTGCCCTGCCACTGGGGCCTCTCTTGCAGAAAGGTTATCTTTATGTCCGCATTCGACCGTTTCAAATATTACGCCGCCAGCCCCGAAAGCCCGGTGTCCCATGCCTTTGCCGTAACGCCGCACGACAGCGCCGATCTGACCCATGTGACGCGCGCGCTTTATGTCGGGGGCGGCGGCGATTTGCGGGTCGTCATGGCGGACGGGGCCACCGTGACATTTGCCGCCCTTGCGCCGGGCTGGCATCCGGTGCGGGTGCGCCGCGTTCTGGCGACGGGGACCTCGGCGACGCTGATCATTGGGTGCCACTGATGATCTGGCTTGGCCTTGGCTTGGGCGCGATCACGGCACAGGCCGGTGCAGGTGGTGCGATTGCGCCGCCCCCGCCCGATCCTGATCCGGTGCCCGATCCCGTTCCGGACCCCGATCCTGCGCCAGATCCTGCGCCGGACCCCGATCCGACACCTGATCCGACACCTGATCCGGCCCCCGTGCTGGCCGCCCTGCCGGCCCCCCCTGCCACGCGCTGGCATCCGGGGTTTTCGCAGGTCACGCTGCAGGACGGGCGTGTCGCGGCCGCAACCGATCTGCAGGGGCTGGCGGATGTTACCGCCGTTAGCGCGGGCCTTGGGCCGCAGGCGCTGCGTGACGGGCAAGGCCGCGCCTTCTGGCGTTTTGCCGGAGGTCAGGCACTAGAGGTTGCAGCCGGTCTGGTCTGCAGCGCGCGGGCGATCTCGGTCTTTATGGTGGTGCGGGTGCCGCGGCATCCGGCGTCTTACAACCGCTACTTTTCGCTGGGCGCGCAGGGCCAAGGCAGTCAGGCCAATACCAATGGCGGCCCGCTGGAAAGCCGGACCACCAACCGCAGCGCCAGTTTCGTGCAAAGCTTTGGCAAAATGGCATCCTCGGCGGCGTCGGGGGCGGAATGGCTGGTGACGGGGGCACAAAAGCAGGTCATCGCTGCGACCTGCGGCGGCACAGGCACGCGGTTGTCCTTGAACGAGCGCCGCGTCTCTGTCGCGGCGGGGCTGAATGTGACCGGCGTCGCGGGCGCTGAAATCGGCCGCTATGCCTGGTCGCCGGGGGCTGCAGGCAGTTGGGGTGTGTTCGATCTGTATGATATGGTGGTCTATGACCGCACCCTGACCGAGGCAGAGGCCCAGGCCGTGTCAGAGGCCCTGATGCAGGCCCATGACATCGTGCCCGTCACCAGCCAGTTGGTGCTGGAAGGCGATAGTATCACCCAAGGCACCGGCGATGTGACCGAGGCGCTGTCCTGCGCAGCGGTGCTGACAGAGCCGGGGACAAACCACGTGCCGCCGGGCTGGCGGGTGTGCAACCTTGGCACATCCGGCAACAAGGTCGCCGATCTGGTCGCCAAGCGTGATGCGGCCAATGGCTGGGCGGCGCAGCTTTTGCCGGGGCAGAACGTCATGGCCTTTGAAATCGGGCGCAACGACTGGCCTGCGGGCGTCAGTGCGGCGGCGCTTTACAGCAGCGTCGTGGGTTATCTGAACACCGCCGGCACCGGGGTGTTGCAGCGTGGCTGGTCCGTGCGGGCCATGGCGAATATCGCATCATCCCCTGCCCTGATGCCCCAGATCGAGGCGCAGCGCAGCGCGCTGCGGTCAGCCCAGTTCCTCAGCGATACGGGCGCGCAGGCAGGCGGGCCTTTTGCCGGACGGGTCAGCACTGTGTCCACCGATCTGATCGCACATAACGGCGCACAGCGTTTTGCGACCTCCGATGCGGCGGCGGATCAGGCCTATTACGCCGGCGACAGCACCCACCCCGGCGTGCTGGGGGCGCAGGTGCGCGTCACAGGCGGTGATACGCCCGCTTACGGCGTGGCGGCGGGGCTTTCGAACCCGTCATAGCCGCGCAAATCAAGGGGGTAAGCCGCGATCTGTGCCAGTCTTTGGTTGCTGGTCGCAAACGCCCCTTTGAACGCTGTCCGGACGTGGTCCGATACCGGCTTGCGCCCGGACAGCAGCCCCGCCAAAGGCGGGCTTTTCAACGCATATCCGGCCAGACGGTACAGCCCCAGCGGCGTGCGGCCAAAGCTGACGATGGGCGCAGGATTAAGCGTGCTGCGCTGCACATGGTTGATCCGCCGCAGGACGGGGCTGGCGTATTCGGGATAACTGGCGGCATAGGTGTGCCGCGCGGCAGTGTTCAGCCCCGCAAAAGCGTCGTTCTGCGTAAAATCCGCCAGCGCCAGCGCCGCGCCGTCCATATCGCGCTGCAGGCTTTCCTGCGTCATGACATAGACGTTTTGGATGCCAAACAGGCTCTGATACAGGGCCACCAGCCGGTCATAGGCGAAATGCTGCGGCGCAAATCCGAAATAGCCGAACTCATCCGTGCCCGCAAAGAACTGCGCCGGGGTCATCGTGCCGCCGCGCAGCAGGTATTGCATATAGACCGACGGCAGGATGCGCTGCTGGTTGCGGATCGAGATCACGATCCGCGCACCCGGGGCGATCTGGGCCAGACGGGCGGCATAGGCCTCGCTTTCCCTGCCACCGAAGAGCGGATTGCCTGACAGGATTTCAGAGGAAATGACCGGGGTCCCCGCCGGCATCGTGGCGCGGCGGGCGGCGATCAGATCGCGCATCGGTGCGGGATCGAAATCCAGCCCGTGCGGCTGCACGATATGGGCAAAGACGTCGTCATGATCCGCGATCTGCGCATAGCCGTGCTCTGCCACAAACAGCTTGCGCTGCATCCAGGTTGTGGCGGTCTTGTGATAGCCGATGTGTAGGGTCAGGGGGCCATTTTGGGGCGTGCTCATAGCGCAGGGCTCATGTGTTTTCCTTTGACGTAGCGGCGCAGGTCACTGCAGGACCAGAGCATCAAGGCCCCCAGCACAGCGAAGGCGGCGATCTGGGCTGCGGTTTGCTGCGGAATAAAGAACGCTGCAAGCCCGGTCAGCAACATCACGGCCAGCGGTGCGCCAGCGGCCCGCAGCGGCAGGGCGGATCGCCAGTGGACCAGCGCAAGGGCGGCGGTCAGGCCAAGTGCCTCTCCTGCGATGCCGGTGGCGATGATGGTGTAAAGGTTGCCGGTGGTGACGGCGATGTACCAGCACAAAGGCAAGGTAGCGATGCGCAGCAGATTGGCCACCATGGCATTGCCCGTCTGCCCGCCCGCCAGTGCGACGATGGCCGGTCCGGCCTTGGCCATACGCAGCGCCTGCATCATCGCCAGCGGGGTCAGATAGGGCAGCAGGGCCGCGTATTTGTCCCCCAGCAGCACCGTCACGACAGGGCCGCCGCACAGGGCCACGCCGATGACCAGTGCCATGCCCATCAGCAAAATGCCCTGCAGGACGCACATCGCCAGATGGATGAACCGCGCGCCGCCTTCAGGTGCGGCACGGTCCAGCGCCGACAGCTGCGGCAAAAAGAAGTTCTGCGCCGATTTCGCCATGACCAGCGTCGGCGTCAGGGTCAGGGTCGCGCCCATGGCAAAGATGGCAAGCACCTGCATCCCCAGTTCCCGCCCCACGATCAGCTTGTCGCCGTGAAAGACGCCGAACAGCAAAATGCCGTTCACCAGCAGCGGCCAGCCAAAACGCAGGGATTGGGCCATGACCGCCCGGTCCAGCACCAAACGGTAAGGGCGCTGCGCCACGAGGTGAGAGATGAGCACGGCCGCCACCGCCTGCACCACGATGGCATAAAGCATCACGCGGTAATCGCCGAAATGCGTCGCCAGCGGCCAGACCGCCAGCACGGACAACAAGGCCGGGACCGCGCCGGTCAGGATCACCGGCCAGAATACCAATGCGCGGTTCAGTCGGTGGATGTCGAAATGGACCAGCGCATTCAGCACCGGCACCAGCGCCATCACGCGGTAGGCCCAGGCCGCCTGCGGCACATTCAGCGCATCCGCGATCAGCCCGGCGCAGACGAACAGCACCGCGCCCGCGATCACGCCGCGCAGCACCTGGAACCCCTGCAGCGCCGCCTGAAACCGCGGGTCATCGCCGCTGCGCGCCTGCACAATCTGTTGCTGCAACCCAAGGGCAGAGGCCATTTCCACCACCGCCATCGCTATCGCAAAGGTCGCAGCGACGCCGTAATCGGCCACGGGGATCATCCGCGCTACGATCAGGTTGCGCGCCAGCAGCAGCAAGGCCGCGGCGGCATTGCCCGACAGGATCAGCATGGCGGATCGGAACATCAGTGGCGGGCCCTTTCAGGGAAAACAGTCCGGGGTTTGTCCCGCTTTTGCCATGCTTGCGTCAACAAGCGCGGCGACAAGGCTATGCAATCGCACAGCAATGGGGCAAGACCAGCCCAGCTTTGCGACATTTTATCTACGGGACCGCGATTTTTCATGGCCAGCGCACCGATCATCCCCGCCAGCCCGGCGCTTGCCCGTGTGGCACGCGGTGATCTGTGTGCCGGCTGCGGTGCCTGCGCGGCCTTGGCACCGGGGCGGATCGCGATGGAAACCGTCGCCCCCGGCTATCTGCGCCCGCGCCAGCTTGCGCCGCTGGACGCAGGCCAGGATGCGGCGATTGCTGCCGTCTGCCCAGGCCTTGGGCAGGACGTAAGGGCCGCGGGCCGCGCCGATCCGGTGCTTTGGGGGCCTTATACCGATGTGATGACCGGCTGGGCGGCGGACCCGCAGGTCCGCTTTGCCGGATCGTCGGGCGGGGCGCTGTCGGCGATCCTGATGCATCTGATCGCCAGCGGCACGGTGGATGCAGCGGTGCAAACGGGCGCGGCACCCCATCTGGCGATCGGCAATGCGACGACGATCACCGCCTCTGACGCGGCCATCATCGCCGCCGCAGGCTCGCGCTATGCGCCATCCGCCCCGCTGGCGGATTTGGCGGCGCAGGCAGCGTCGGGCAAACGCTTCGCCTTTGTCGGCAAGCCTTGCGATGTGGTGGCGCTGCGGGCGATGATGGCGCGTGATCCGGCCATCGCGGCCGCCTTTCCGGTGGTGCTGTCGTTCTTTTGCGCGGGCGTGCCATCCCATGCGGGCGGGCGGGCCGTGCTGGCGGCGCTTGGCACCGATCTGGACCAGACCGCCCGCTTTCGGTTTCGCGGCAACGGCTGGCCGGGGCAGGCCACAGCCACGGATCACACAGGGGAAACCCGCGCGATGAGCTATCATGACAGTTGGGGCAAAATCCTGTCCAAGCACGTCCAGCACCGCTGCAAAATCTGCGCCGATGGCACAGGCACCGCCGCGGATATCGTCTGCGCCGACGCCTGGGAGAGTGACGCCGCAGGTTATCCTGTCTTTGCCGAGGCTGACGGCATCAGCCTGATCGTTGCCCGCACCGCGCTGGGGGCAGAGGTTATCGCCGCCGCGCGCGCCGCAGGGCGAATTGAAACGCAGCCTTTTGACATCAATACCCTTGCCGCGATCCAGCCCGGGCAGCGCGAACGCCGCCGCGCCTTGCTGGCCCGCCTGACCGCCCTGCGCCTGCTGGGGCGGCCCGTGCCGCGCTATACCGGATTGCAGATCCTGGCCGCCGCGCGGCAGAACCCGCTGCGGCGCAACATCCGCAATTTCCTTGGCACCCTGCGGCGCGCCCTGCGCCCGCGTGCCTGACCACAGCATCAGGATTACCATGACCCACGCGCCGCTTCGCATCTGTCTGATCATGCACTCGACCCGTTCCGACAATCTGGGCGTCGGTGCCCTGACCGTGTCAGAGGTGGAAATCCTGCGCGATATATCCCGCCAGATCGACACCCCCATCGCGATCACAGTGATGGACTGGAAAGACCCCCGCGCGCCGTATGTGACCGGGCCGGACGTGACGGTGCGCGATCTGGACGGGCGGGTGATGGTGAACCCCCGCGGCTATTTCGCCATCGCCCGCCAGTCCGATCTGGTGATCGACATTGGCGGCGGCGACAGCTTTGCCGATATCTATGGCAGCCGGCGGCTGAACCGGATGTTCTTGCTGAAATACCTGACCCATCTGGCAGGCACGCCGCTGGTCATGGCGCCGCAGACCGTGGGGCCGTTCAGTCGCACCAGTTCCCGCCGCCTTGCCGCCGCTTCGCTCAAACGCTGCGCTGTGGTCGCCAGCCGCGACGCCATGTCGACGCAGGCCGCCCGCGATCTGGGGGTGCGGGGCGTGATCGAGGCGTCCGATGTCGCCCTGCGCCTGCCCTATACGCCCCCTGCCCCGCGCAGCGGCGGGCCGGTCAAGGTGGGCATCAACGTTTCTGGCCTGCTGATGGGCGGCGGGTATACGGGGCGGAACGAATTCGGGCTGACCATGGATTACCCCGCCCTGATCCGCGATCTGATCCGCCATTTCCAAAGCCACCCCGACGGCTGCGAGGTGCATCTGGTTCCCCATGTCATCGTCCCCAGCGGGCGCCTGAGCGGAGAGGATGATCACCGCGCCAGCGCGGCCCTTGCGGCAGAATTCCCCGGCACCGTGCTGGCCCCGGCGTTTCAGACCCCGTCAGAGGCAAAGAGCTACATCGCCGGCCTTGATTTCTTTATGGGCGCGCGGATGCATGCCTGTATCGCGGCCTTTTCCAGCGGCGTGCCGGTGGTGCCCATGGCCTATAGCCGCAAGTTCGCCGGCCTTTTCGGCACGCTCGGCTACGACCGCACCGTCGATTGCACGACGCAAGGGGCGGATGACATCAAGGCGGCGATCTTTGCCGGATATGACGCCCGCGATGTACTGGCGGCAGAGGCGCGGGCGGCCCTGAGCGAAGGTCTGCGCAAGCTGCAGGTCTACGAGGATGCCCTGCGCAATGTGCTGATCGCGCAGCGGGACAAGCGCAAGGCCTAGCCCCGGTTCCAGCGCCCTGCCAGCGTCTGCGCATCGGTGGTGCCAACCAGCAACCCCGTCATCCGCCGCGCGCGGTAGGCCCTGATGCGCACCAGCCCGGCAAAGGCCAAGGCGCGGCTGCGCAGCCCGGTGACGCGGTCAGAGGCGATGATCCGCGGCAGTTCCGCAAGGGGAGAGGCCCCCATCGCCAGCGTCTTGGCCCCCCAGCGCAGGCGCCACAGGGGCCGCGTGCGGGCGCGGGTGATGTCGTGGCTCATGTGGCGGTCCCATTTCTGCACCAGCTGCGAAAACTGCTGCCGCGCGGGGTGATAGACCTTCATGCCCGGAACATAACGGATGACTTCGCCCATTTTGGTGGCGCGCTGGCCCCAGTCGCGATCCTCTGCCACATCAAGGCCGCCAAAGGGGCCGACGCGGTCCAGAGTCTCGCGGCGCACCACCAGATTGCCGGTCCCGGTAAAGCCTTCGCGGGCGATGTAGCGATCCATGCGGTAAGCATAGATACTCTCGTACGCTTCCAGCATGGTGAGGCGGTCGGGGTGGGCCCGGGCAATGCGCACATCGCCGCCAAGAATGTTGGCCACGGGGTCGGCCATGGCGGCGGCGGCCTGTTCCAGCCAGCTTTCGTCCGCCAGACAATCGGCGTCGATAAAGGCCAAGATCGGCGCGGTGGTCAGCGACGCGCCAAGGTTACGCGCAGGCCCCGGCCCCGGTGTGCGTTCCTGCACCAGCCGCACATTGGGATATGCGGCGCAGACGGCATCGGGCATCTGCCGCGATCCGTTATCGACCACCACGATGTCATCGGGCTGCCGCGTCATCCGCGCCAGGGATTCCAGACACCGCGCCAGAAAATCCGGCTGGTTCAGATGCGGGATCACCACGGCGATCGCATCCGCGCCATGTCGGGAACCGGTCAGGGAAGCGATGTCAGGCATGGGATCGTTTCAACTTCGTAAGGGCATCAGAACACTGTCAAAACCTAGGGCCGGTTTCGCGCCAGCGCCATGCGCAATCGGGCGGGGCTGCGTGTTTCAGGCGACCTGCGGCATCAATGCCCCGGGCAGGTTCCGGATGCCTGAATTATCCTAAAACGAATTTTGTAATACATTCCACATATCCTGCTAACGCTGCCCTGCTTTTACAGCTTTGCCCAGCTGATGCGTTAACGCCACGTTAAGCATAACCTGCCCATGATGGCCGAAACATGAGGCAGGAGCAGCGCATGGAACGGAACGGGACATTTGATCATGCACGGCTGCTGGCGGCCTTTGGCATCGTGGTGTTCCATGCAGGTAGCCCCGGCGCGGCCATCGGTTATGCGGGGCTGCCGTTCTTTCTGATCCTGCTGGTGCTGCTGGCCCTGCCTGCGGCGCAGTGCATGTCATTTACGGATTTCGCCGCCCTGCGCGCGCGGCGCCTGCTGCGGCCCTGGCTGATCTGGTCGGCCATCTATGCCGCCCTGAAACTGGCAGAGGTTGCGGTGACCGGCGCGCCGCTGCGCGCGGAATTCGACGCATCCATGATCCTGACCGGACCTGCGCTGCATTTGTGGTTCCTGCCCTTCGCCTTTGCCGCCTCGCTTTGGGTATACGGCCTTGCCCGCCTGCGCCAGGTGCTGCCCGTGCCGGTGCAGACGCTTTGCGCAGCGCTGTTGCTGGCGGCGCTCGCGCTGCTCAGCTTGCATCAACGCGGCGGATTGCCTGTGCCGGTGGCGCAATGGGTCTTTGCTGGCCCTGCGGTCTGCCTTGGTAGCATCTTTGCCCTGCTGGGCACGCGGACCATGCAGCAGGCCCCTGCGGTGGCGCTGGTGGTGGCAGGGCTGGTCGGGGCTGCGATGCTGATCAGCGGGCCGGGCGGCGTGTTGCAGATCGCCGTCGCGGGCACAGTCTTTGCCCTGTGCACTGCCTATCCCCGCCCTGCAACGCCCCTATCCCGGTGGGCGGCAGAGGCGGCGATGGGCGTCTATCTGGTGCATCCGCTGGTGCTGTCTTTGGCAGACCGGGCGGGCATCGCAGAGCCGGGGACCGTCCCTGTGGCGCTGGCCGGGATCGCCGGATCGCTGGCATTGATCGCAGGCTGGCAGGCGGCCCTGCGCTATGCGCCGCTGCCACCGAGCACTTGGGTGAACACACAAAGGCCCTGATGATGCCCCCATCTGGCATGAATTCCGGCCATGCGTTGCGCTATATTGCAAAGTGTAACGACCCACCGCAGCCACGAAAGATGTGATGTCAGACAGCGCCCACCCTTCTACCTTTGGCGTCTTTGGGCGTCTGCCTGTTGGCATGCTGTGGCTGGTGCTGCTTGCACTGGCGGCTGTGCCGGTGTTCTGGCTGGGGTTTGTGTCCCTTGGCCAAGCGTGGATGACGCCGGAATATAGCCACGGCCCGCTGATCCCGCTGATCTCTCTTTATCTGTTTCTGCGCGAATTGCGCTATGCGCCCCCCGCGCCCATTGGTGCGCGCGTCAGCCGCGCCCCCGGTATTGCGATCATCGCGCTGGGGCTGGTGGGCGGCATCTTTGGCAATCTGGTGCAGATCCCCGATATCGTCACCTACGCCTTTATCATCTGGGTGGCGGGCGTCGTGCTGACCGGCTTTGGCTGGGCGCAGGGACGGCGCCATCAACTGCCGGTGCTGCATCTGGTGTTCATGCTGCCGCTGCCGCAGTTCATCTATTGGAAGCTGACGATTTTCCTGCAGCTGGTGTCGTCCGAAATGGGCGTCTGGTTTATCCAGATGGCGGGCATTCCCGTGTTCCTAGACGGCAATGTCATCGATCTGGGCGTCTATAAACTGCAAGTGGCAGAGGCCTGTTCTGGCCTGCGCTACCTGTTCCCGATCCTGTCGTTTTCTTATCTTTTCGCGATCCTGTATCGCGGCCCGTTCTGGCACAAGGCGGTCATGTTCGCGATGGCGGCGCCGCTGACGGTCTGCATGAACGCCTTTCGCATCGGGATGATCGGCGTGCTGGTGGATCGCTATGGTATCGGGCAGGCCGAAGGGTTTTTGCACTTCTTTGAAGGCTGGGTGATCTTTGGCACCTGTATCGCGATACTGTTCGGTATGGCCGTCCTGCTGCAACGCACCACCGCCAATCCGCTGAGCCTGCGCGAGACGATTGACATGGATACCGACGGTCTGGGCGCGCAGGCCCGGCGCATCCTGTCCGTGGCACCGTCCCGCGGCGTGATGATCGCGGCGGGCCTGAGCATACTAATCGCCGCCGCCTTTGTGCTGACCCCGCCGCCCGCGCGCATCACGCCGGATCGCGACCGCTTTGCCCTATTCCCGCGCGAATTTGCCGGCTGGCAAGGCTACACCATCCCGCTGGAGCCGCAGGTGGAGGCGGTGCTCAACGCGTCTGACACGCTTAATGCGGTCTATGCCCATCCGGCCCATCCGGGGCAAAGCGTCAGCCTGTTTTCCGCCTATTACGACCGCCAGACCGAAGGTGCAGGCATCCATTCCCCCGAAGTCTGCCTGCCCGTGGGCGGCTGGGAAATCTTCTCGATTGATGGCGAGGAGGTGTCATTCCCGGACACTGTGCACGGCACATTCACCCTGAACCGGGCCATCATCGAAAAGGGGTTGTCGCGGCAGCTGGTCTATTACTGGTTCGAACAGCGCGGCACCCGGATGACCAACGATTATCTGGCCAAGATCGACGTGGTCTATGACAGCCTGACCACCGGACGCACCGATGGCGCGCTGGTCCGGCTGGTCACGGCCATTGGCGAAGGCGAGGATATCGCCGCCGCCGATGCGCGGCTGCAGGATTTCATGGGCCAGATGCTGCCCCGGCTGCCCCGTTATATTCCGCAGTAAGCGCCGCTATTCGGGCCAGCCATAGCGATCGATCATCGCCGTAATCGCCGTGTCATTGCCCGACAGGCCCACGTTGGTGCTGCGCAGGTTCTGGTCCTGCCCGCCGGGCCATTCCAGCACACGGTGTGGGCAGGCCAGCATCCGCGGCACGCTGCCGCCCATCCGGTGCATCCAATACAGCCAGACATCATCGGCATGGGGGCACAGCTGCTGAAACAGATCGCGGCGCGTGACGTCTGCGTGAAAGACGCGCGGATCATAAAGCACGCCCATCACCCCCGTCGGAAACAGCAGGGGCGCGGCCATATCGCGCCGGATGCCCCGGTGCCAGCTGTTGTAAGGCGCGGGCAGATCGCCGTTCATGCGGATTTTATGGGCGCGGTGGCAGATCACCGGATCGCCGGTGCGTATCTGGGCCTGCGTCAGCTCCTCCAGCCAGGTTGGCCAGTAATAGACATCGTCATCAGCCGTGACGACAAAGGCATCGGGAAAGGCCTGCAGCGCGGGAATGATCTTGGTAAAGGATCGCAGGTCTTCCGTGGCGCGGATATCCAGCCCCTGATCGCGCAGGGCCAGGATCGCTTCGGGCAGCCTGGCGACATCGTCATGACCCAGCCACAGCACCACATGATCGGGCCGCACGCTTTGCAGCAGCAAACAGTTCAGCGTCTTTTCCAGCACGCCAAAGCGCGGCGCAAAGCTGGTCAGCGACACCACCAGCGGGCGCGGCAGACCGTGAGGCCGCACGGGCCGTTCGCCGCGCGCGACCCTTTGGGCATATTCGCGCATCGCCCGCGCACTGCGCCTGCGGTGCTTCCACTGGCGAAACTTCAGCGCAAGATATCCGTTTGCCATGCCCCGGTGCCCCCTTGGTCCAGCCTTCCCGCGCTCTTAACGCAAGCGCTGTGCGCTCGCCACTGCGCTGGCAGCTGACGCCCGGGACTGGCGGGCAGACCCCGTAAACTGTGATTTATTCGCCCCGCCCTGCAAATCCATTTGCCTTATTTCTGCCATATTCCTTCGATCAATCAACGCAGAGGTGTTAACATCCACGAACACCTCTAGCGCGAGTGAGCCGGCCTGATGATCATCACAACCACCCTTGGCGGCATAGCCGGTGCCATCGCATCCGTTCTGACGGGGATGTGGTGCGGTGTGGGCGTGCTTGGTCTGATCGGGCTTTATATGCTTGGCGGCACGGTCAGCTTTGCCATCACCCTGTTGATCGCCCTCAAGATGCAGGCGCAGGGGCCGGATCAGGGCGATCACTAAGGCAGCCTTGTGATGGCGGTTCTGCAATTGCCCTGCCATGGCCCTAATTTCACCGCCCCTTTCGCATAAGCTGATGGGAATACGCCCCTTTACCCTTGTGGATGACCATGACCGATACTGCCGCCCCGAATGATCGCCACATTCTGATTGTCGTCGAAAACCTGCCCGTGCCGCTGGACCGCCGCGTCTGGCTGGAAGCCACGACGCTGAAACAGGCAGGCTATGATGTGTCCGTGATCAGCCCGATGGGCCGCGGCTGGGACGCCGATTACGAGGTGATCGAAGGCGTGCACATCTACCGCCACCCCGCCCCGCCAGAGGCGCATTCCGGCGCCATTGCCTATGCCCGCGAATACGGCCACGCGATCCGGCACTGGTTCCGTCTGGCCCGCACTGTCTGGGCGCGGCGGCGCTTTGACGTCATTCAAGGCTGCAATCCGCCCGATCTGATCTTTTTGCTGGCGCTGTGGTACCGGCTGTGGGGCGTCGCCTATATGTTCGACCACCACGATGTCTGCCCGGAACTGTTCGAGGCGAAGTTCGGCAAGAAGGGTCTGCTGTACCGCTTTATGCTGCTGTGGGAACGGATGACCTTTGCCACCGCGTCGGTGTCGATGGCGACCAACGGCAGTTTTCGCGATATCGCGGTGCGGCGCGGCAAGATGGACCCCGATGACGTCTTTGTCGTCCGCTCTGCCCCGCGCATCGACACCTTTATCCCCGGCCCCGGCGATATTGCCATGCGCAAGGGCGCGGGCACGGTGATGGGCTATGTCGGCGTAATCGGCCAGCAAGAGGGGATGGACCTGCTGGTGCTGGCCGCCGACCACCTGATCCACAAACTGGGCCAAAGCGACGTGCATTTCCTGATCGTCGGCTTCGGCCCCCATCTGGCAGAGGTGCAGCGCGATGTCGCGGCGCATGGTTTGCAGGACTATTTCACCTTTACCGGCGCGCTTTATGGCGATGACCTGCTGGCGGCGCTGAATGCGATCGATATCGGCGTGGCCCCCGACCCCAAGAACGCGATGAACGACATATCCACCATGAACAAGGTCATGGAATATATGACGCTGGAAAAGCCGCTGGTGCAGTTCGACCTGACCGAAGGGCGCGTGTCCGCAGGGGCTGCCGGGCTTTATGCCGCCGCCAATGATCCGGCGGATTTCGCCGCCAGGATCGCGGATCTGATGGCCGATCCGGACGGGCGCGCGCGCATGGGCGCTTTGGGCCGCGCCCGGGTGCTGAACGATCTGTCTTGGGCCCATACAGAACCGCAATTGCTGGCCGCTTACGACCGCATCTATGCCAAGATGCGCCGTCCGGTGCCTGCGCCCGCGGCCGCCTAATAGCTGGTGACAAACCTGCGGCGCAGGCTGACATAGATCGTATTGGCCTGCGCCGATTTCCCTGGCGTGTCCTCTAGGTAGCGATAGCTGTAGCCCATATCGCCGGTCCAGTCGGGGGTCAGCGCCCGGCTGTAGATCGCATCAAAGGTCGCATCAAAGGATTCCGCATCCGTTGCGATATCGCGGCCATGCACCGCGTCCAGGCTGATGTGGAAATCGGTATCGCGTGTCAGTGCACGGGTATAGCCAAGCAGCACTTGCGTTGTCAGCCGTTCGGCGTTTTCCTCGTTCAGCGAAGAAACATCGCGCGACAGCTCGAAGTTCAGCGCGCTGGCGGAAAAGGTGCGCAGCGTGCTGAGCGATCCGATCACCACAGTTTCATCCTGCGGCAGCGCCACGGCGCCCAGTTGGGCGCTGACCGGCCCCAAGGGCAGTTCCAGCGTGCGCCCCGCGGTCCAGCCATAGCGTTGCCCGCCGGCTGAATCGGTGACGATGACTTCGGTGCTGAGCGCGCCCAGCGGGCGGTCCAGCGTGACGCCGGTGCTGATGGTATAGGTTTCGCTGTCATCGTCCGACAGCTCATCCTCGAACTGGCTGTAGCCAAGCGCGCCGTGCAGTTGCAGGGTCTGGGTCAGGTCCAGCTGGGTGCTGGCCCCAAGGGTCAGGCGTTTGTTGTCGGACAGGCTGCTGCCATTCAGACCGCTGGCATCGCCGCTGTAATAGGTGGTCTGGTTCAGACGCGCCGACAGGCCGAAAGCGGCCAGCGATGCGCGGCCCCAGTCGACATTCGCCTCCAGCGCCGTGTTTTGCCGCGTGGCCGTGCCATTTACGAAATCCGTCCGGTCCGCGGTATCGCGGATCGCGAATTTTTCCTCGCCCAAATCCCTTTGGCGAAACTGGCCCGCAAGTTCCAGCCCCGCATTGGCAGAGGAGGTCCGGTATTGCCCGTTCAATCGCGGCGCGGTGACACCGACATTGCCGCTGGCCGTGCCGTAACGCAGGTTGCCCGCCGCCTCCAACCCCAAGGAAGAGTGGGGCGTTTCGGTCAGCAGGTTGAACGTCGGCGTATAAAGCGCGGTCAGATTGGGCGTGCCATCTGTCGTGCGCGGGCCTTCGTTGTCGGTGGCGAAAAAGCTGACGGCATTGCCAAAGCTTAGCTGGATGCCGCCGGTTTTATAGGCCTGCGCCTGACCGGCCAGCGGCAGGGCTGTTAGCCAGGCTGCCAACCCGGCCCCGCGCAGCGCCGCGTGGGCGTCGCACAAGAGCGTCATTCAAACAGGCGGCGCTGGGGCACCACGATGACATCGCCGTCGGCCAGTTGCGTCTGGCCGGTATTCACCAACCCGCGCTGAATATCACGGTAGTTCAGGGTATAGACCTGTTCGACCCCGCTGGCATCGGTGCGGCGCAGCTGCACCCGTTTGGTGGCGGCGAATTTGGTGAACCCGCCCATGACCGCAAACATCTGCATCGCCGTGGTGCCGGGGGCCACGTCAAGCTGGCCCAGCTTGTTCGCCTCTCCGACGACAAAGACCGAAATCACCGGATCGGGGATCGGGGCGGATGGCGGGGCCTGCACGATGGGGCGGATAACCTTGTCTGCCAACCGCTCAAGCGAGACAAAGACCGTCGGCGGCGCGGCAAAGCTGGGGGTCAGGCGCGTGATCAGTTCCGACTGCACCGCATCGACCGTGGTGCCGGCCACGCGCATGGTGCCGGCCTGGGGAAAGCTGATGCGCCCGTCGGGGGCAATCAGCACGGTGCGGTTCATGCTGGGATCGTCCAGCACCTCGACCCGCAGGGTATCGCCGGCTTTCAGGCCATAGGTCTGCTGGGCCGCCGCCGGGGTCAGGGTTGCCAGGACCAGCAGGCACGTCGCAGCGAGCATACCGGCAGCGCGTCGCGCCATGGTTGTAAACATCAATTTCATCTCGGTCACCTCAATCTCCTCCCGGTTGCGGGGGACAGCTTCTATGGCTGTTATCCTTTTCTAAGGAGGGGTTAGCCCCCATGCCAATGAAAAAGCCGGCGCTGCCCGCATGCAGCCGCGATAAGCCCGCCAGCGTGCCGAGCGTGCAACAATCCGGTCCCTTTTGCGGGGTTACAGCGCGGGGGCTGCCTGATGGGGCAGGTCTTGCAGGATCTGCGCCGCCTGCGCGAACTGAGGCAGCGGGCTGCCGGCACCAAGGTCAACCGCCAGGGTCAGGGCGTCGCGGGCCTGATCCGCCAGTGCGGGGTTGATCTGCATTTGCGCGGCCAGCGCCATGCCAAGGTGAAACTGCACCATGGCATCATCAGGCAGGCCCTTGGCGGCGCGTTGCAGATACGGCAGCGCCTCTGCCACATCGCCGCGGCGGTAGGCGATCCAGCCATAGGTATCGGCAAAGGCGGGCACGGTCGTGCCCCGCAGGCGCCGCGCAATGGTGGCGGCCCGGGCCAGGCTGGCATCGTCATCGCGGTAGCTGGCCAGCAGACTGGCCAGATTGTTGGCGACGATGATGTCACTGCTGTCGGCGGCATAAACCTTTTCGTGCACGGCGATGGCGGCGTCGATCTGGCCGTCCTGTTCCAGCAGGCTGGCCTTGATCATCAACAGCGGCGCGGGCTGGTCAACCTGCGGCAAGGCGGCCTCGATGACGGCAGCGGCCTGCGCTGCATCGCCCTGCGCCAGCAGCACGCCGACCAGATAGCGCACCGGCAGCGTGCTGTCTGGAAAGCGCAGCGCCAGCGCGTTGTATTCGTCCTGCGCCCCGGCGAAATCCCCCGCCAGCGACGACAGACTGGCATCCAGCATCAGCAGGTCCGCATCATCGGGTGCCTGTTCCAGCAGCCCTGCCAGATAGCTGCGCGCGCCCTCCAGCTCTCCGGTGCGGATGCGGGTTTGCAGGATCTGCGCGACGGCGCGGATATTGTTGCGGTCGGTGATCGGGCCGGCGGGATCGATCTGCGATTCCAGCAGGCTTAGACTGTCGGCAGTGCGGTTCTGCCCTTGCAGGATCGCGGCCTGCACCACCGGCGCGGCAGAGCGGGCGGCGGGGTCGTTGATACGGCGCAGATCATCCACAACGCGCTGCGCCAGCGTCCAGTCGCGGCCTTGCAGATAAAGATCCGCCAGCGTGGTCAGCACACCGATATGCGCAGGCGCGCGGCGGCGGGCATCTTCGAGCATGGTGATTGCTGCAGCAGTCTGTGCGCGCTGCGTCAGAAAGGCGACATAGCGCAGGGTTTCATCCGGCGCACTGTGCGACACCTGCACCGCCAGCGCCAGCCGTTCGCCGGCCAGATCCAGATCGCCGTCACGTTCATGCGCCTGCGCCATCAGGGTCAGGGTGCCGCTGTCCTGGGGATTTTGCGCCAGTGCGGTGCGCAGGGCGACGATAGCCGCGCCGATGCGGTCATCCGCAATCAGCCAGCCGGCCTGCAGCTTCAGCGCCTCCACATGGCCGGGGTCCTGCGCCAGCACGGCGTCGGTGATGTCCTGCGCGCCGGCGCGGTCATTCGACTGGGACAACATCTGCGCCAGCATGATCTGCAGCTTGCGGGTGTCATCCGACGGCGCGCTGCCTGCGTCTTGCGCCAGCACCGCGCGCATCTGGGCGATGCCGTCCTCGGGCGTGCCGGTTTCGAATTCCAGCGCCGCCAGTGTGCCGGCATAAAGCCGCCCCTGCGGCGTGTCTGCATTGGCCTTTTGCAGGGCGACCAGTTCCGCCCTTGCCGCATCCACACCGCGGGCACCGCGCAGAAAGCTGACAACCGTCAGATGCGCGCCAACGTCCGTATTGGTGACAGGTCCGGCCAGCCGGCGCAGATAGGCGGCAGCGCCATCCGTATCATTCTGGCTGACATACCAGCGCAGCAGGTTCTGGCGCACATCGGTGTTGTCCGGAAACAGCTGCGACATCCGTTCCAGCTGGGGACCGATCGCGGGCAGATCACCGGTCTGCACCAGCAGCTGCGCCCGGATCAGATGCAGGTCCAGCGCCTCCGGCTCTGGGATGAGGGCGGCGTCCACGGCCACCAGCGCCCCGGCCAGATCGTTCAGGCGCATCCGTTCGTCCAGATCGATGCGCACCAGCCGGGCGCGGCCCGGCAGGTCGGCAGGCGCGCGGGCTAGCCTTGCGCGGGCATCGCTGGCGGCGTCTTCGATGGCATCCGCGTTGTCGTCGGTGACGGCCTGCTGATACTGCAGCACCAGATCAAGGCTTTGCGCCGCCGGATCGGCGGGCGCGGCGGTCAGCGCGGCGCCCGTATGGCGGCGGGCCTCGTTCCAGTCACCGCGATCAATGGCGATCTGCGCCAGCGGCAGGCGGGCTTCCAGCGCATCCGGGTATTGTTCGACCACCCGCAGATACTGGGCATAGGATTCGGTGATATCGCCGCGGGTCTGCAGCAGATCCGCATAGGCCAGCCGCGCTTCCTTGTGAAAACCGTTGTTTTCAAAGACATTGCGGAATTCCAGCATCGCCCGTTCCTGATCCCCTGCCTCCAGCAGGGTCTGGGCAGAGTGATAGTAGTCATCCGCCCGCTCTTGCGATGTCTTGCAGCCGGCCAGCGTGACGACCCCCGTCATCATCAGCGCCGCCCACAGCAGGCGCGGGCGCCGTGTGGCAGCGGGATATGGACGGGAAAGGTGGCGGATCGGCAGGGGCACGGGCGGCTCCTATCTAGGGGTCAGTGGCCTGTGGCGCGCATCACGACACGCACCGTCGCAGCCAAGATACCGGCGTCAACGCCAAGGGTGATCTTGCTGTAATAGGCGGTGTCATAGCTGGCACGGTCGGCAAAATGGGTTTCGTTACGCGCCGATACCTGCCAGCTGCCGCTGATCCCGGGGCGCAGCTGGTAATAGGCGCTGCCCGGATACATGCCGGTCTGGGACGGCAGCATGGGGCGCGGGCCGATCAGGCTCATGTCGCCGCGCAGCACGTTCCACAGCTGGGGCAGCTCGTCCAGGGATGTCTTGCGCAGCAGCAGACCGACGCGGGTGATGCGCGGATCGTTTTTCAGCTTTTGCGTGGCATCCCATTCCGCGCGGGCCGCAGGATCGGCGGCCAGATGACGCGCCAGCGCCGCATCGGCGTCCGGGATCATCGTGCGCAGCTTCCAGATCTTGTAAAGACGCCCGCCGCGGCCAACCCGGTCCTGGGTATAAAAGGGACGCCCCCCCTGACTGGCCACGGCCAGCGCCAGAAGCGCGATGATCACAGTGATAAAGGGCAGCGCCAGCAGCACGAGGGCAATATCAACGATGCGTTTACCGC
Source organism: Loktanella sp. R86503 (assembly GCF_042466455.1). NCBI lineage: Bacteria > Pseudomonadati > Pseudomonadota > Alphaproteobacteria > Rhodobacterales > Roseobacteraceae > Loktanella > Loktanella sp. R86503. Next base: position 55,729 of record NZ_JAXHCI010000005.1, on the reverse strand, counting down.
CGTTGCGATAGACTCCGCGCACAGGCATGGCCATCCGCACAGCGCCGCGCCGCGTGCTGGGCATCGTCACCGCATCGGCTGCGTCCTGCATCAGGTTATGATAATACATCATGCTTCGACTATCCTAAATCCTCGTCCGGTGTTGCCGGCCCCGCACGCATATTGCGCAAGGCATGGCAAAGGCAGCGGTTCTGCTGCGGCACCTTCAGATTTGTCTCTGTCGTCAGACTGCATACAATTTTGAGCTTTTTTGTGTCCTGTAGAGAGATTTTTAACAAAATCATTAAATTATAGTTACGAAGTCCTTAATCGGACTGGAAAAATTGAAATTCGGCAGGGCTCGGGGGCAAAACAGCATGGTTGCTATCATGACAGGGCGCAAAACCAGGCAGCAAAGGGCGGCGGGGCCTTTGCAGCAGGCGGGCAGCCAAGGCGCGGCGGGCCACAGAATGTGCCAAAGGTTAACGGAAAAAGTCATATTTGCGCCCGTTTTCCCTGACATTCGTTAACGCGTCAGATCCGCAGGAACGCCATGAACAGCAGCTTGAACATCTACACCGATTTCTTCGGTCTGAGCGAACGCCCCTTCTCGCTCGTGCCCGATCCTGACTTTCTGTTCTGGTCAGAGGCGCACAGCTGGGCCTTTACCATGCTTGAATACGGCATCGTCACCCGTGCCCCGATCACGCTGATCACCGGCGAGGTCGGCGCAGGCAAGACCACGCTGGTGCATCATCTGATCCGCACAATGGAAGAAGACACGCGCGTCGCCCTGATCGCCAATGCCAGCGGCGGGCGCGGCGAATTGCTACGCTGGATCTTGCAATCGCTGGGCGAACCGGCTGCCGCGACTGAAACCTATGTCGATCTGTTTTCCCGCTTTCAGCAGCTTTTGATCGACGAATATGCCGCTGGCGGGCGGGTCGTGCTGATCTTTGACGAGGCGCAGAACCTGTCGCGCGACGCACTGGAAGAGCTGCGGATGTTCACCAACATCAACGCCAACAAGGACGAGCTGCTGCAGATCGTGCTGGTCGGCCAGCCAGAGCTGCGGGACGTGATCAACCGCCCCGATCTGCTGCAATTCGCGCAGCGCGTGTCATCCGCCTTTCATCTGGCGGCGATGGACCGGCGCACGGTCGCGGCCTATATCGCGCACCGCATGCATGTGGCCGGTGCCCAGCACGAGGTCTTTAACGCAGAGGCTTGCGATGCGATCTTTGACGTCACCGGCGGCGTGCCGCGTCTGGTGAACCAGCTGGCCGATCTGTGCCTGGTCTATGCCTTCACCGCCGAAATTCCCCACGTCAACGCCCTGACGGTCGAGGTGGTCTTGTCCGATGGTGTCTTCTTTCCCGCGCGCAGACCTGTAATAGCGGCGGTGCCTTCGACGCCGCGCACGGGAACTGCCTGACCTATGGATATCCGCTTTTATCTTTCGCTGTTTTTGCGGCGCCTGCATTGGTTCTTGCTGTTTTTGATCATCGGATCGGCCCTTGGTCTGACGCTGGCAAAGGTGCTGCCGCCTGTCTATGTCGCCAAGGCGCGACTGCTGATGGAATCCGAACAGATCCCCGGTGATCTGGCCGCATCCACCGTGCAGACCGAAGCGACAGAGCAGATGGAGATCATCCAGCAGCGCATCCTGACCCGCGACACCCTGCTGGATCTGGCCAACCGGCTGGATGTCTATGCTGGTGCGCCCCATATGTCGCCCCGGTCCACCCCTGCCGATACGATCGTGAATGACATGCGCAAACGCATCGCCATCACCACGACAGGTGGCAGCAGCGGATCGCGCGGCCCGGTGCGCGCCACCCTCGTCTCTGTCAGCTTCGAGGCCCCGACGGGCGATCTGGCGGCGGCCGTCACCAACGAGCTTGTCACCCGCATCCTGCGCGAAGACGTTGCCATGCGCACCGGATCGGCCCGCCAGACGCTGGAATTCTTTGAACAAGAGGTCAGCCGCCTTGATGCGGAACTGACCACCCGCGGCGGTGCCATTCTGGCCTTTCAGGAGGCAAACCAGGACACGCTGCCCGACAGCCTTGAATTCCGCCGCGCCCAGCAGACCGCAGGTCAGGAACGTCTGGTGCAGATGGATCGCGACAAGGCGATGCTGGCCGAACGCCGCCGCAGCGTGCTGGCCCAGCAGGCCGCCGCCGAGGAAGCCGACACCGCCGTGGGCGCGGTCGACCGCACACAGGAACAGCGCCAGCTGCAGACCCTGCGCGACGATCTGGCCCGCGCCGATGCGATCCTGTCGCCGGAAAACCCCCGCCGCAAACTGCTGCAGACGCAAGTGGATGCGCTGGCCGCCGTCGTTGCTGCCCAGTCAGAACAGCGCGGCGTCGCCCGCAACGGCGTGATGGGCGGTGCCTTTGTCGCGCAGCTGGCCGAAATCGACGCCCAAGTGGCGTTTCTGGAAGAACAGCGGCTGCAGGTGCAGGACGAGTTGGCCCATCTGCAGACCACGATCGAGGCAACGCCCGGCAATGCCATCACCCTGGACACCCTGCAGCGCGACTATGCCAATATCCGCGCCCAGTATGATCAGGCTGTTGCCAGCCGCGCCCGCGCGGAAACCGGCGATGTGATCGAAACCCTGGCCAAGGGGCAGCGCATTTCCGTCATCGAACAGGCCGTCGTGCCCGCAAGCCCCGACCGGCCCAACCGCAAGATGATCGCCGCCGGCGGCGTCGGCGGCGGGCTGTTCATGGGCCTTGCCATGGTCATCCTGCTGGAGCTTTTGAACAAGGGCATCCGCCGCCCGGTGGACCTGAACAACGCCCTTGGCATCACCCCCTTCGCTACCCTGCCCTATTTCCGCACGACCGAGGAAAAATGGCGCCGCCGCGTCATCATCTATGGTGTGCTGGGCGCGCTTTTGGTGGGGATTCCCGTCGGAATCTGGGCCCTTGATGCCTATTACATGCCGCTTGATCTGATCATCGACGGGCTGGGACGCCGCATCGGATTTGCCAGTTTGATCCCCGCGCAAGCCACCGCATTCGCCTAAGGACGCCGCATATGGACAAGATCAGAGCCGCCATTTCCAAGGCCCGCGCCGACCGGGACACGCTTGGCACCCCCCGCCCCCGCGGCGCAAAGCCCTTGCCGGTGGATGCGATCAGCGCCAATTGGGCCGCCCTGCCGGTGGAGCGGTTCAATGCGACCCTGATGCGCAAGAACCGGATCGTATCCTATGCGCGCAGCCCCGAATCCGCCGGCATCGACATGATGCGCACCCGGATCCTGCAGCAGATGCATGACAACAACTGGCGCAGACTTGCCATCACCTCGCCCACCGCGGGCTGCGGCAAGTCCACGGTGGCGCTGAACCTAGCCATCAGCCTGTCGCGCCAGCCCGATCTGCGCAGCATGCTGCTGGAACTTGACCTGCGTCGCCCGTCGCTGGCGCGGATGCTGGGCATCAACCCGCGCCCGGTGGATTTCACCGATGTGCTGCGTGGCAATACCGATTTTGCCCAAAACGCCGCCTGCTATGACGGCAACCTTGCGGTCGGCCTGAACAGCACCAAGACCCGCAATGCGTCAGAGCTGCTAAGCAGCGCCGGCATCAGCGATACACTGGCGCAGCTTGATGCTGCCTACCGCCCCGACATCACCATTTTCGACATGCCCCCGATGCTGGCCGCCGACGACATGATGGCCTTTGCTACGCAGGTCGATTGCGTCCTGATCATCGCCGCCGCCGAACGCACGACAACGCAGCAGATCGACATCTGCGAACAGGACCTGGCCCGCCAGACCAATGTCATGGGCGTGGTTTTGAACGAATGCCGCTATATGGGGGCCGATGCGGGGTATGAATACGAGTATGACGCCTAAGCCCTAGGCCGTTACAAACCGCGGCGGCCCGTCCCCCAGCACCGCCGCCGTCAACACGCCGGTCGCATAGGCCCCTGTATCCAGCGCAATACGCCCCTGCGCCATGACGGGCTTGTCCTGAATGACATGCCCATAGGCAACCCAGATCCCGTCCATCCGGGGCAGAGTCATAAAGTCGGGATGCCCCCACAGCAGATCACGCGACCTTTGATCGCCCGCCGCCTGCGCCGGGTTGCCCCCCGCATGGGTCACCAGCAGATTGCCGGTCTGCCATGTCAGAGGCAAACCGCGCAGCCAGTCGATCCGCGCATCCCCCATGGCCAGCGCCAGATCGTCCCGCACCCTTTGCAGCCCCCGATCGCCCCCCTGAACCGGACCTGCGACACCGTAACCGGCAAGGGTCTGCAGCCCGCCATAGCGTAGCCAGCGGCGACCGTATTTTTCGGGATCGTCCAGAAAGCCAAGGCACATCGCCTCGTGGTTGCCCTTGAGGCACACGATATCGGGCCGCTGCATCAACGTGTCGATCACGGCCGCCGACCCGTCGCCACGGTCGATATAATCGCCGACACAGACGATCCGCAGCGGGTTTGGCAGGCTATCCAGTTTACCCAGCAGCCGGTCCAACAAGCGGTCGCAGCCGTGGATATCGCCGATCAGGGCAACAGGCTCTGCCACCTTAAGCGCTGCCGTAAAGGGCGGCGGCGGGCGTTGGAACAGGCGGGACAAAAAACGCATGAGGCGGTGGATTTCCACGGTTGGCATCAGGTGGGTCGCATATAGGCGTTTGCTGCGGGGGCGGGCAAGGCTGGGCGCGGCGCTGCAGACCTGATGCATATACTGCAGGCTTGCGCCTAAAAATAAGGCAACTGCCATGGGTGTGCTGCTGTGTCGAAAAAACACAAATTGTGGCTGTGACCACAGGCTTCGAACAGGCGGCACATATAACTGTTACAGGCAATTTGTACGCCATTCCCAAGATAGGCCAAGCCAGCGCACAACAAATACAGGATTGGTTTTGGTTGTTTTTTTGCTTTGCGTTCCTCTTGTGGTGGCAGACTCTGCTTTACCGGCAGGCGAATACATCCTAGACGTCTAAATATTAATTTGAGTTTTTGTTATGTTTGATTCTTCTGATTTGTTTTCCAATGGTACTGCGTGTTCAGATGTATTGCTTAAAGAGCAGGCACGCTTTCGGCATAGATCCTCCTATCACGCGCGAAAACGTATTTTTGATTTGGCCGGTGCGATTGCATTGCTTCCCGTGATGCTTGGCGTTGCCATTGTGGTGATGATTGCCAACCGCAAACTGAACCCTGGCCCGCTGTTTTACAGCCAGACCCGCATGGGTAAGGATTGCGTTCCTTTTCAGGCTCTCAAGTTTCGCACCATGATCTGCGCGGATACGATCGCCCGCGGCGCCTTTGACGCGCTGGAACATGATCGCATCACACCTTTTGGCCGTCTTTTGCGCAAAACGCGTCTGGATGAGCTGCCGCAAACCTTGAACATCCTGCGCGGCGACATGAGCCTGATCGGACCGCGCCCCGACTTTTACGATCACGCCATCGTCTATCTTGATGCTGTGCATGGTTACCGCGAACGTCACAGCATACGGCCCGGCATCAGCGGCTATGCCCAGGTCCGCCACGGCTATATCGAAGGGATCGAAGGCGTCCGTGCCAAGGTCACGGCTGACCTGCAGTATATTGCGAAAGCCTCGACCTGGGTGGATATGAAGATTGCCTGGGCCACGATCAAAGTCGTCCTTGGTCGCCAGGGCATGTGAGGCAGCGGGGTGCTGCACCTTCTTTCGATTTTGTACCGTCCATCCCGCAGGATGGGCGGTTTTTGCTATCAGTATCCCCATGGTGCGTCATAGAAGCTGACAATGTTTAGAACACATATTCTTGCCGCATCCGTCGCCCTGCTTGGCTGCATTGTTGCCGTGCCGGTTCGTGCCCAGACGGTCACGGCCAATACCTATGGTCAGCCCGGGCTCATCGATATGCCGTCAGCCTATGTCTATCCCGACGGCGAAATCGTTTTAACCAGTAGTCATTTCACCAGCAATACACGCCACACCTTTGCCTTTCAGATCGCACCGCGGCTGATGGGGAGCTTTGAATATTCCCTACTTTACAATCTTCTGCCAAACGCAAATTCGGGAAAGGTTTACGATTATATCTTCGATCGCAGCTTTTCGCTCCGCTACCAGATTCTGCGTGAAGGGCAGTATATGCCTGCCGTTTCTGCCGGGCTGAACGATTTCCTTGGCACCGGCATCTATGCAGGCGAATACGTCGTCGCGACCAAGAAAATCGGTGAGGCACTGACCGCGACAGCGGGCCTTGGCTGGGGGCGTCTTGCTGGGTTCGGCAGCTTTGAAAATCCATTGAATTTTCTTGGTGATCGATTTGAAAACCGCAATTCAGATAGTTTCGAGCAAGGCGGCAAAGTTGAGTATGATCGCTGGTTTACCGGGCCGGCCGCTGCCTTTGCGGGTCTGACCTATGCCCCCGATGACCGCTGGACGATCCTTGCTGAATATTCGTCGGATGCCTACGAACGCGAAGCCCCCTCTGCCTTCACCCGCAATTCTCCGTTCAACTTTGGCCTTCGCTACAAGCTGACCGACAACGTCACCCTTGGCGCGCAGTATCTTTACGGCAGCGAAATCGGCGTGCAGGCCAGCTTTGCGACAAATCCGCTTGATCCGCCGCGCCGCGCCACGCGCGAAACCGCACCGCCACTGGTGGGGCGCGGCCTTCCGCCGGGCAGTCGCGGGCAGACCGATGTCGCGCTTGCGCGCGAAGGCATCATCCTGGCCGGTTTGACCATCACCGGCGACACCGCCCGGGTCGAAGTCGAAAACGATCGCTATATGGCAGCAGCGCAGGCCTTGGGGCGCACGGCGCGTACCCTGTCCAACAGTCTGCCGTCCGATATCACGACCTTTGATATCGTGCTGATCGAAGGCGGCCTACCCGTCACGACAAGCCGCATCACACGGCAAACGCTGGAAACGCAGGAATTCGCCCTTGATGGGGCCTGGGGCGCGCAAACGCAGACACGCTTGGCAGATGCAGGACCGGGCCGGACGCCGCTGCCCGGGCTTTACCCACGCCAGGGGGTTTCCATTGACCCCTATCTGCAACCTTCGCTGTTTGATCCGGACTCGCCGGTGCGGGCCGATATCGGTCTGGCCCTGACAGGTTTCTACCAGCCAGCCCCCGGCCTGACGTTTGAAGGCAGTATCCGCCAAAGGATCCTGGGCAATCTGGACGAATCCACCCGAACCTCCAACTCGGTGCTGCCGCGGGTGCGTTCTGACGCCAATATCTATGACAAAGAAGGCACCGCCCTTAGCACCCTGACCGCCGCCTATGCCTTTCGCCCGGGCGCGGACCTTTATGCCAAGGTGACCGCGGGCTATCTGGAACGGATGTTTGGCGGTATCGCGACAGAGGTGCTGTGGTATCCGGCCCGCAGCCATCTGGCACTGGGCGCAGAAATTGCGCAGGTCCGGCAACGTGATTTCGACATCAAACTGGGGTTTCAGGATTACCAGGTCACGACCGGTCATGTATCCGCCTATTACGATTTCGGCGGCGGCTATAAAGGCCAGCTTGATGTGGGCCGCTATCTTGCGGGCGATTACGGGGCCACAATCGCCTTGGACCGCACCTTTGAAAACGGCTGGAGCATCGGGGCCTTTGCAACCTTGACTGACGTGCCCTTTTCCGACTTCGGTGAAGGCTCTTTTGACAAGGGTATCCAGATCACGATCCCTCTTGGCTTTGTCGGCGGCAAACCTGGCCGCGACACCAGTGATCTGACCATCCGGTCCATCACCCGTGATGGCGGCGCGCGCCTTGCGGTGCCAAACAGGCTTTATGACACGGTCCACGAGGCGAATGGTGCCGAAATCGTCAACAGCTGGGGACGGTTCTGGAAATGATAAAAACCCCGATTTTCCGTGCCGTTGCCCTGATTGCAGCCTTGACCGCCTGCACGCCCAAAGACGCGCCGCCCGATCCGCGCGATCTGCTGACAGCAGCACAGATCCGCGCGTCGTCCCAGCCATTGCTGCTGAGCAGGATCGACGGCATCGGCGGCGGCACCATGATCGTGGCAGGTCGCCGCGATGGTATCGTGACATGGCGCACGGCCGATTTTGTGAATTTTTCCTACCGGGACGGGCTGCTGACGGCGACCCGCGGGCTTGGCGATGACGTGATGAGCGCGGATGTGTCCGGCACCCACGCGGCGCTGACGGGCGGGCCGGTGCAGGATTATCCACGCTTTGCGAGCTACCTTGGCGCAGACGATGAAACCCGGTTCCGCGCCTTTCGCTGCGTGATGCGCAACGCAGGGCCAGAAGCAGTCACAAGCTTTGGCACCGTGTTCCCCGCAACCTTGATGCAAGAAACCTGCTACAGCCCCGGCCTGCAGATCGACAACCGCTACTGGCTTGCCCCCGGCGGCGGCATTCGCCGGTCGCTTCAATGGGTCAGCCCGGATGTCGGCTATCTTGAAACCGAACAACTGTCCCGAACCATCATTCAATAGTATCGCCCGGCGCGTGTATCGCAGCGTGACCCGCAACCAGGGACGTGCGACAAGACCGCCGATATATCCACCTACGACATGACCGGCCTGACAGGCACGATGCGGAGAAACGACATGACTAATTTTCCACGGCAAACCTTGCGGGCTTTGCTGCTCGGCTCTGCCCTGCTTGGCACCGGTTTTGCACTGTCCGGCTGCGGTGTTGCCTATGTCAGCAGTTCGGTCGGTGATCGCGGCACGGATATGGATGTGCGTGTCATTCCAATGACGCCTGAAATGGCGCTTTTGGCAAACCGCACGCCCTATAGCCCGCGCAGTCTGCCGGCAGAGTTTTATCAGGTCGCCGGCGGCGGCAATCTGCGCGGTGCCGGTGCACTTCCGCAGGCCCCTGCCCTACCCAATCTGACACCGGGTCAACTGCAGCTGCGCCCCCCGCCCGCCGTGGTCCCTGGCCCCTACCGTTTGGGGACAGGCGATACCGTGCGCCTGACGATTGCCCGTTCGGCCGAAGTCGATCCCATTACCGGCGCGGCCCTGACCGCGCCGACGACCGCGCAGGAATTGACCGTGCGCGATGACGGCACGATTTCGATCCCTGTGGTCGGTTCGGTCATGATCACCGATATGACCGTCGAAGACGCCGAAGCGGCCATCTTTTCCCGCCTGATCGATGCGGGGATCGACCCGCAGTTCAGTCTGGAAGTCGCGCAGTTCAAGTCACGACGCGCCTCTGTCGGCGGCGCGGTCGGATCGCCTGCGATTGTACCGATTACCCTCAGTGATCTGACCTTGGGTGAAGCCTTGACGGCTGCGGGGGGGGTGCAGTTGCAAGACCCCGAGTTTGCGTCAATCCGGATTTACCGCGATGGCACGCTTTATCAAATTCCCCTGACCGATTTCCGCAGCGGCACCCAGTACCAGAACATCCCCGTCGTTTCCGGCGATGCGATCTATGTGGACACCACCTACGATCTGGACCGGGCGCAGGCGTTTTATGAAAGCCAGATCAACGTCATCAGCCTGGAACGGGCAAGCCGGACAGCCGCCCTGTCCGAGCTGGAGGCCGAAATCGGCCTGCGCCGCAGTGCCTTGGGCGAAGCCCGCGATGTGTTTGAAAGCCGGGTCGCACTGGGGGCTGAACAGCGCGACTACGTCTATCTGTCCGGTGAAGTCAGCAACCAAAGCCGCTTCCCGCTGCCCTTTGGCCAGCAGGCCAGCCTGGCTGATGTGCTTTTCGAACAAGGCGGGTTTGATACGATGACGGGTAATCCGTCACATATCTATGTCCTGCGTGCCTCGACTGATCCGGCGGCATTCGGCGCGGTCACCGCCTGGCACCTTGATGCCCGCAACGCCGTTGCGTTCACCATCGCGCCGACATTCCAGATGCGCCCCAACGACATCATCTTTATCGAAGAGCAGCCGATCACGAAGTGGAACCGCACGCTGCAGCAATCCATTCCGTCCCTGATCACAACCGCCGCAGCCGCCGTCAACTGATCAAAGGTGCCAGAAACAAAAAGGCGGGCTGCATGGCCCGCCTTTTTCGTATCAATTGTCGTAGTAACCGGCAGCCCCGCCACCATAGCCATAGCCATAACCCTTGCCATAGCCGTAGCGCTGCATGCCCTTTGGATCGATCTGGGTCAGGGCAAGCCCCGTAACCTTAAGGTTCACCGCAGCAAGCTGGCGCAGCCCCTCGTTCACTTGGGTCTTTGTGGTCTTGTCCCAGTTCACGACATAGATGATCGCATCCGCATGGGGCCCGATCACACGCGCATCGGAAACCAGCAGCACAGGCGGTGTATCGATGATGATATAGTCGTATTCCGCACGGGCGGCTTTCATGAAATCGCTGAAGGCGGATGACGCAAAAACATCGGCTGCGTTGATAGACGACTTTTCGCCCATCAGAACGTCAATATGCAAATCGCTTGGGCTAAAGACTGCCTGATCAAGCGTCGCCGCCTTGCTGCGGTCATCTTCCTTGCCGAACTGGGCAATCACCGACAGAACGCCTGGCCGCTTCAAAGCCTCCGGGAAATAGGCGCTGAAGGTCCGGCGCCGGATATCGCCTTCGATCAGCAGAACCCGCTTACCCAAGCCGGCAAGGTTTTGCGACAGCGCGATGGCCGTCGTCGTCTTGCCTTCTGCCGACAGGGACGAGGTCATCATGATGACCTGCGGCGGGCTGTCGATATTCGACATCAACACCGAGGTGCGCAGGTTGCGCACCGCCTCTGCGGCGGCCGATGTCGGTTTGTTGGCCAGATAGGCGATGGTCGGGATGCGCCCCTTGGCGGGAATTTTCGGGATCTGCCCGATAACGGATGTCCGCGTGGTGTTTTCCAGATCCTCTGCGGTGCGGAAGGTGTTTTGCAACATCTCTCGCCCCAGCACGATCGCAGCAGCCAGCATCGCGCCCAGCATCAGGCCCATGACCAGAATGACGCCTTTGCGCGGGGCAACGTAGTTGCCTTTGATCGCTTCTGACAGCACACGGCTATCCGCCTGCTGGATACCAATCTGCACACTGGTTTCGCGCAACCGGTTCAGAAACGTCTCGTAAAGCACCCGCGTTGCTTCGGTCTCACGCTCCAGCTGCTGGATCTTGATTAAATCCTCGCCTTGCAGATCGAATTGCGCAGACAGCCGGTCAATTTGCGACTGCAGATCACTGACCCGCAAGGCAAGCTGGTCGCGTGTGCCGGCGGCCTGCTGCAACAGCTGTTGAAAGCGCCGGTCAAATCGGGCGATGGCTGCCGCATCGCCAGCAGCGGCGGTGGCGGCGATACTGCGCAGTTGCGCATCGTTCACGGCCAGCGCCCTGGCGGCGATGTCTTCTGCCCTGACAGCTTCGATGTCGGCCAGGGCCTCTTGTGCGCGTTCCAGTTCCAGTTCGGCAGCCTGTTGCTGACTGGCCAGTTCAACCGACTGGGTATTCAGGGCAATCATTGCCTCTGGGCTGACCATCGCATTGCGCGAGCGCAGATCGTTAATCTCGTTCTGGCCTTCTTCCAGTTCGGTGCGCAATTCGGATACGCGGGCAGACAACCACACGGCAGCTGTCTGGGTGCCCTCGACCTTAATCGCAATCTGATCGTCCTGATAGATCTGCGCGAGCGTATTCGTCATCAGCGCCGATTTGACCGGGCTGCCTGTCACCGCAGAGATTGAAAAGATATAGGACTGCCGTTCGATTGACGTGGAGATGACTGCACGCACACGGTCAACGACACCGTTGCGAATTTCCGCAGGAGATAGCTCCTCTTCAAGCTCCGGCGCAGCGACCAGGTTTTTGATCCCGCCAATGAGCTTGCCAAGCGAGAACCCCGTCGCAGGGCGCAGCGCTGGATTGAACTCCGGATCCTGTGTCAGGTCCAATTCATCCACCAGCCGCGACACCAATTCGCGTGACCGGATGATTTCCATCTCTGTGTTCAGGCTGGATGTATCCGACGACACACCCGTCATGACGCTTTCGATATCAATGATTGGCGACTGGTCCAGAACCAGGGCCATCTGCGTCGTCGCCCGGTATGTCGGCGTGGCCGCAACAAAGGCATAGTATCCGGCCAGCAAGACACCCAGCGCGCTCAACCCCAGAATGATCCACTTGCCACGCCACAGCGTGCCGAAAAGCGCCATCAGATCAATAGAGTCGTCATCTTCGGCCGCCTGATTATATCCAGGCCTGTCAAAGGGTGCGGTTATCTGGCTCATTTATGCGATCACTCATTATAAAATAGATCAGGAAACCTTCGGAAAATGAAGGCTCTATAGCGCGTTTCCGGATGCTTTATAGTATCAAATCCGGCCGCACTACCCACAGGATTACAACTTACAAAACTTCTTTCGGTGCGGGGTGTAAAATAGGGCGGATATGTCGCGCGCGTATTTTCGGCAAACGGTGACCGGCAGACATCCGGGGCAATACCGCTTAGGCAAGCTTCTGGATTTGCGTCACCGGTATGCTTGTGCGGACCTTGCCCCCCATAAGCTCCATTAACACGCCAATGCGCGCAGGGCCGGGTAAAGCCTCGATTGTTGTCACAACATGGGCGAAAGGCCCTGCTAAGACACGGATACGGTCGCCGACCTGAAAATCCGCCTGTGGCAAAAGCAGCCCGCTGGCATCACAGCGCGCCCTGATTGCCGACATCAACGCCGCAGGCAGCGGGCTGGGATGACGCGGATCAGTCGAGATCAGGCGGGCAATCCCGCGCGTGCTATTGATTGCAATCCATTCCGAATTTGCCGGATCAAAGCTGACGAAAAGGTAGCCCGGAAAAAGCGGTTTGCGGACGCGGCGGGACACCCCCGATCGCAATACCGCCGTGTGAATTTCCGGAGAAAAGGTTCTGAATCCCTGCCGCTGCAAATGCTCTTGCGCACGGGCCAGGCCCTGCGGTCGCAATTGTGCGACGAACCACTGAAAACCGTCTGTGACCTGCATACTCTTTACCAACCAACAATAGCGCAGACGCCTGAATCGCGCCCTGCTCAAAAAATGCGATTTCACACCAATAGGGTGTTTCGCAGCACTTGCATAACGGATAGACGTTCACGCGTGAACGCTAATGTTTCCTTAACCTTGATGCCCACAGGTGCCCCGCCACCTGTCATGCGGTAGCTATTGCCGCCCGTGACAAAAATCGTACCAGAAGATGTCAGGTTTCGCGTTCTGCGCGTTCTGCAAGACAGCCCCGACCTGTCACAACGCCAGATTGCCAGCGCCCTAGGCGTCAGCCTTGGTGCCGTCAACTACTGCCTGCGCGCCCTGATTGAAAAAGGTCAGGTCAAGGTGCGGAACTTTCAGTCATCAAGCAGCAAGATCCGCTACGCCTATATCCTGACCCCCCGCGGCGTCCGCGAAAAATCGCGCCTGACGGGGGCCTTTCTGGCGCGCAAGATGGCAGAATACGAAGTTCTGAAGGCTGAAATCGAAAGTCTGGAAGCAGAGCTTGCGCCGGGAAAGACACGCGGGACGGATGCGGGGTAGTTTGGGTTATCGGGCATTTGGCGAACAAGCGGTGTCCAGAAATATTGAGACTTGGAACAAGTTCTAGAAACCACAAGAGCCACCTGAATGAGACCCAAGATGCCCAAAGCTTGCACATTTAAGCCATTAGAAATCTTCGGAACGCATACCTACGCAAGCGTAGCTGATGTAACCACCGCATCTAAATATATTACTGCCCTAGCTTGTTAGATATAGCGGCGAACGTGCCGGTTTGCATCAAAGTTAAGCGATTCTTAGATATTCCTATTAATTGGGTCAAATCCGAGATAATTGATTACCTTCCAAAGCATGAGCACGTGAAGACGCGAATTAATAATCAATCCATACAACAAAAATAGTGGATCTAACAAATTTTAATCTCAATATTTAATCAAGCTATCAGCAGTCTTGGAAATTTTATATTTTCTCTATTTCTGATCAGAATTTTGGAGCCAAGTGATTTTGGTTTGTACTCGATTGGGTTTGCCATAACTTTAGCGATTGGAAGTTTCACCCAAGGCCTTTTCCTAATCCAGATGGTTGTTAATTATCACACTAAGGATACCACCGAACATGAAATGTTCCCAACCAATATTCTTGGCTTAGTGCTTCTATTTTGGATAGGATTGGCAATAGTTTTTACCGTAATTTCGGTAACGGTAGCACCGATATACGGGTTGGGCAATTTTTCGCTTGTCCTTGCCGTATCAACCGGAGCATTTTTGGTTAAAGAATTTTTTGTTCGCTATGCCTTCATGCGTGAAACTCATAAATATCAAGTTCTATTTATTCATGGTGCGCTTGTGTCCGTTCTCTTTCTCGGAGCAGCCATATTTAACAATAATCTGGGCCTTGTGGGTAGCATTTTTCTATACGGCGCGGCACATATCGTTGCTAGTGCCGTCGGATATGCTCTTTCCGACATTAAAGTTGGAAACTTTAAAATATCTCTAATAATAGCAACGTTTAGTGATGTTGCTTCTGGTGGAATGTGGGCAGCACTGTCATCTGTCATTTATTCCCTGCGCGCGAACGCACATACCATTATTGTGGCTGCTATGCTTGGGACCACAGATGTGGCCCAAATTAATGCGACACGAGTCCTAGTCACTCCGGCGACATTGCTTATTCCGACACTCTCAAACCTCGCCTTGCCGCGATTTTCGCGCATCATGGTCAAAGATGGCGTACCTGCACTGATGCAATATGCTCGAAATACAATTCTTTTTATTTCCGCCGTTGCATTTGCTTATAGCGTAATTTTGATCGCTACTTGGCCATTCGTAGCCTCCATTATTCTGGGAGATGAATATGCAAACAGTCGAGGATTGGTAACTTTGTGGTGTATCTACGCAATTACACTTGGATTACGGAGTGGAATGGAGTGGAGTAGTCAAGCGATGAGGTTATTTAAACAACAAACTAAAGTATATACTGTTGGGGCTGTGGTCACTTTGGTTCTTGTTTTTTCACTAACCAAAGAGTTTTCCGTATATGGAGCCGTATACGGAGCTATTTCTGGTGAACTGATTGTTGCAGCATTACTAGCTTTGATACTTGCAAGGGCAAAAAAATATGAATGATGCTCTAATCGTTGGAGTTATCGGATCTTTTTTGAATGCATTAGTATTCATGCTGCCTGGGTTAAAAAAATACGCTAGGTACGCATTCGAAAATAAAGAGTTTTCCATAATCACTGCAGTGATTTTCATGCTTTTGACATGGCCGACCGGCGTGCGCGAAGCCTTTGGTCAGGGTGATGCGCTTGGTCTGGCACGCATTGTACGAGTTTTTGCATTTTTAGTAATTTTTTCTTATCTGGCGTTGAAAAATCCACCGCTACCGTCACGACATGAGACGGCTCTGATTGGATTCAGCGGCTATGTTTTGATTTGTTTTATATCGAGCTTCTACGCGCCTTCGATGTTCGAGACGATCTGGAAGTCATTCGAACTGCTTGTTTTACTTCTTTTTGCGATGCGAATACGTCGATTGTTTCAAGTCGGATTATTAGGAATTCACAATGTAGTCTCAATTTTCTTGGTATTTTGTATGATCGCGGTAGTAAATGCGATGATCGGCGCCGTTATTTTTCCAGCCGCAGCCTATTCTTTATCGGATAATATTGTAGAGATAGCAGATCAATCGATGGGTGGAATTTTTCCACAGGTAAACCCAAACTCACTATCGCAGTATTCAGCCATGATAATCCTATTTTCGTATATTTGCATGATTTCTTTTGGCAAAATTGAGTGGGGGTATATTTCTGCTTTTGGAATTGGCTTCTATGGGTTGATTATGGCTCACTCAAGAACATCTGCCATAGCAGTAATTGCAATAATTTTTCTGATTTCCTTTTTTAAAGGAACAAAAAGATCATTGCCGATGATATTGACAATTTTTTGCCTGGGGTTACTGCTTATACCGGTGATCTTTGAGTTCATTGCCAGAGGCCAGAGCACAGATGTCATTATCTCAATGTCGGGTAGAACATATATGTGGGCTATCGGTTGGGAGGCATTTTTGGAGCGGCCTTTTTTAGGCCATGGTTTTTATTCGGGACATAAGTCACTTGATATTTCGATAGGCATGGAATTCTCTTCTCTAGATTCGACTTACCTGGAGACGTTAGTGAACGTAGGGCTAATTGGAACAGCAATGTTATTGTTATTAGTCTTTACTAATCTTTTAAAAGTCTATCAAGTTTTAAAGTCCGCCAGCAGGCGAGTATCGGACGAGAGTTTTTGGTGGTTTATTGCAAGCTCATTTATTTTGATGATGTTTATCAGGTCACTTACTGGCCCATCCTTTCAAGTCCTTCATGTCAATTTGCTTTTTGCCCTTTGTTTTGCTGCATGTGGAGCCCCGAGGAAAAAATGGGTGCACGAATAGTGAGACGTAAAACAGCTAAGTTTTCTACTTATATATGAGTATAGCACTATGAGCCTCGAACGGTTTCTTATCAATTTCTGTAGTAATCTTTCTCCTTATGCCGTCATGCGTAACTATGATTCTCTTCCACAGTCGGCAAATGGCAGTGACATTGATATTTTCCTTGGTGAGGGGGATGAGGCAAGCTGCGATGTAGCCCTGCGCAATGCTTTGGCCTATGTTGGTGGCTTTATCCTTGGAGATGCCCGTACGACGGGGTTTCGCAAAATTGTTGTGATGGGTAGGGACAATGACAAGGGAGGTGCGTGGTGGGGTATTAGGCTTGATCTTAGCTTCGGTTTCAGATTTCTAGGTTCGGTGCGGCTGGTGTCAGACGACGACTTGCTTAATGTCGCCATAAAGCACAATGACATCTCTGTATTACCGCCCAATTGGGCTGATTTGATGGGATTATTGAAGCACGTATTAAACCACGAGGATTTGCCCCAACGCTATCTGACAGGGGCAATACAACTAATACAGGGGAACAAAGAAGAACTGGAATCCGTTTTTGCCCCAATGGATAAATCTACTTACGAACGATTTTTGCAGTTATGCCTACAGGGTGCAACACTAAGCCCAGCGGTCGCAGTTTGTGAAATCCGTACCCTGCGTCGATTAATATTGCGTCATGGACTATACGATAACCCACTTCATTACATCCTTGGAAGAATCGGTTTCTTTGGTTCAAAATTGAACCGGATATTTCATTCTCCAGGCATCGTCGTGTCTGTTTTGGGTACCGACGGTGCCGGAAAATCTACTATAATTGAAGCCATACGGCCGGTACTTGAGGAGGCAACGCATACTAGCTTGCAGGTCCGCCATCTGCGGCCCAATTTCTTGCCGCCACTGAGCAGGCTCAAGTTAGGCGATAGTTCTCCTAACATAGGTCCGGTAACGGATCCGCATGCTTCCCGACCTTCAGGTCGGGTCGGCTCTATAGTTCGTTTGTTGTGGCTTTGGGCTGACTATATTCTTGGATACTGGCTGATTGTCCGCCCGCGGATTTCCAGAGCCCCGGTCGTTTTCATATTCGATCGCTACGCCGATGATCTAGCCTTGGATCCGCACAGGTTCAGACTTGGGGTATTCAAGGGCCTTGCCCGACGCGTCCCCCTTCTGGTGCCACGTCCAGATGTCACCATTGCGCTCTATGCGGAGCCAGAGGCTATTCATGCTCGGAAGCCGGAACTTCCTCTTGAAGAAGTGGCAAGGCAGATTGAGGAATTGAAGGCTTGGGCAGAAAAACGACCAGAAGCAGTCCTAGTTTCTACCAGTGGCTCCATCGAAGCGGCACGAGATGCGGTGTTGTCCGCGATTGTGACAACTGCGGCGAGGCGTTCATGACGACTCGCGCGCAACTTGAGCGTCTGCTGGGATGGAACCTTCTGATCCCGCCGTGCGATGGTCAGACTGTTTATTTAGATGGGCTCCCGCTGGACGCCGGGTCAGTCTGGGCAGACATGCGGGATGAAAGGATTGTGACCACAGCAAGGGAAGCAGATCTTCGAGTGTATTGGAACCATTCGCCTCCCGTGGATCCCGGACAGGGAGGCTGGGTGGCTGTGGGGCAAGGCGCTGCAAGGGTGCCGACGGCGAAAGCCTATGCGTTAATTCCACCGTCTGATCCCCGACTTGTTCTTCCGTTGGGTAATCAAAAACAGCTTTTGCGCGGACTTAAAATGCATCGTCCAGGGCGCAAGGTTGCTCGGATGGCTGTCTGGCTTTTGACGTTATCTGTACGGCTGGGCATGGTCTGGCCACTGACGAGACGTGTGCTATGGATAGATATCGCAAACAATCGTAAACTTCCGACTGCTATAGCAGACTCTATTTTATATTTGGGGACTGCCGACAATAATCGTAAAACTACGATTTTACCGCCGGACGATAACCGATTATTAAAACATGGCATCGGAGCATTACCCATTGCATCGCTTAGTCGAGAAGCCGATGCTTTATCATTTATGGGAAAAACCAACTTGGCAGGTCAAGTTCCTCAGTTGATCAATTTTAGCCGAGAATCCCAATTTGCAGTACTTACCCAAGAATACCGCGATCCAATGCCAAGCGACAGGAAAGAGTATGAACAGAACGTCGTAAAATTTCTAAAAGACCTATCCGAGATAGGCGCCGAGACACGCGACGGAATTTTTGGTCACCGTTGCCATGGCGATTTTGCGCCTTGGAATATGATGAATACGACCAACGGGTTTTTTGTTTTCGACTGGGAAGACAGCCTAGAATGGGCACCGGCCTTAACAGATGCATTCCATTTTGCGACAGCTCAGTATTTTCATTTAGGTAAGGAAATGAATCTCGACAGTCTTGTTGAACACGCACTGGGCTTTGCGTCGAAGATTGGTCGTCTGCAAGGCATAGATCCAAAGAACATACGCCCGCTTTGGCGTCGATGGTTGGAAAATCGCGTTATAGAGAAGCCAAGCCAACGTGCCGATGCATTGTTGCAGGCCGAAAAGGGAACCTTGATATGAAAGGCGCTGAAAGCCCTTTGCAAGTGGCCCGACGGCGCATATTTATTTCAGCTTACGCTTGTAGTCCCTTTCAGGGGTCAGAACCGGGTGTCGGTTGGGGATTTGTCCAACAATTAGCAAAGCACTTCGATTTGGATGTAGTCGTAGAAGAAGAGAAGTTCAAAGACGACATTGAACGATGGATTTTCGAAAACCAAGACGATCCCGCCTCACAGGTAAATTTTCATTTTATTGCTAAAAAACGTAACAGGTTGCTGCGAAAAATCTGGCCCCCGTCTTACTACTGGTATTACAAAAAATGGCATAAGGATGCTATGGTGTTGGCCCGTGATCTACATCAGGTAAGACCTTTCGATCTTGCTCATCAACTAACAATGGTAGGTTTCCGGGAGCCAGGATATTTGTGGAAACTTGATATTCCTTTCGTCTGGGGGCCAATTGGGGGTGCCGGATTATTCCCGTGGCGTTTCCTGCCAGTGATGGGCTGGCGAGGTGCCGTCCGCTATATTGGTTATAATTTGATCAATTCGCTCCAAATGCGGTTACTATTACGACCCCGCTTGGCTGCAAAAAAAGCAAGTAAAGGACTCATTGTAGCAACCAGTGAAAACCGAGATGCAGCCCGTTTGCACTGGGACGTGAACGCACGTATTCTTGCAGAAGTCGGGCTAAATAGCCTGCCACGTACCGCCCCATCATCGCGCGCCCCAGATGAACCGCTAAAAATTATATGGACAGGCCAGCACACGCATAGAAAAGCCCTTAATATCGGTCTTTATGCACTTGCAAAGCTGCCTGAACATGTCAACTGGGAGTTACATATTCTAGGCAAAGGGGCTCTATCTAAGCGTTGGAAATATCAAGCTAAACGCTTAGGTATCGCTCAACGATGTAGCTTTCATGGCTGGATACCACGTGACGAAGCATTGAAAATTGCTGCGAATGGTCATGTAGCTTTAATCACTAGCTTGCGTGATTTGACCTCTACTGTCACGGTTGAGGCTTTGGAGTTGGGACTTCCTGTAATTGCACCCTCCCACTGCGGGTTTGTTGATGCCGTCACACAAGACTGTGGGATTCTCGTCCCTGTCAACAGTTTTTCAGCAATGACAACTGCAATTACCCAAGCTGTGTTGACACTGGCGACCAATGAGAAATTTCGATATCGGCTTGGTCAAGGCGCATTGCGGCGTGCGCCTTTCTATGACTGGTCTCGAAAAGGCGACGAGCTTATGAAAGTATATTCCGAGCGATTTGCAGAAACCGAATTAGTTAAAGGGACTTTGTGAAAATCCTTCTTGTTCATAACCATTACGGATCGGCGGCCCCATCTGGGGAAAATCGCGTTTTTGAGCTTGAGCGCGATATGCTACGCCAGCATGGGCATGAGGTCGAGGTCTTTGAACGTCATAGTGACGACTTGCGTAAAATGGGTGTCGTTGGGAAGCTGAAAGGCGCGGCTATGACACCTTGGAATCCAATAGCAGCGCGCGAATTGCGAGCTTTGGCATTAAATTTTAATCCAGACGTTATCCATGCTCATAATACATTCCCAATGATATCGCCTGCAATTTTTTTCGCAATGCGTGGCTGGCCCCGTGTTTTGACATTACATAATTACCGACTTGTTTGCCCCGCAGCGATTCCCATGCGTGACAATAAGACGTGCACCAAATGTATCGACCAGAAAAGTGTTATCCCTTCGTTACGGCATGGATGTTATCGTGAAAGCCGAGTGGCAACCGTTCCGCTTGCGCTCAACGTAGCGCTGCATCGTATGCTCGGGACTTGGACAAAACAAGTTGATGCATTCATCACGCTTAGTCAGTTTCAGAAGGATATCTTTGTCGGCGCAGGTTTACCGGAACAACGAATTTGTATTAAGCCGAACTTTTATCCTGGAACACCAAACCGGGTACCCTATTATCAGCGCCCCCAGCGTATTGTTTTTGCCGGACGTATTAGTGGGGAGAAGGGGGTCGATGATCTGGTTGAAGCATGGATGTTGTGGGGAAAAGGTGCGCCTGAACTACGAATTATTGGGGACGGGCCCTTGCGAGAAATTTTGCAGGCTCGAGCGGCTCAGGCTGAAAATATTGTCTTTTGCGGAGCGCTTTCCAGCTCTGACACCGAAATTGAAATATCAAAGGCCCGTCTCTTATTGGTACCATCTCGGTGGTTTGAAGGCTTCCCTATGGTGATCCGCGAGGCGATTGCCCTTGGCGTCCCTATCGGCGTTTCTGACATTGGGCCTTTGCCGCAAATCGCAAGCGATGTCGGAGGGATCGTTTTTCCTCCCGGCGACGCCCGAGCTCTGATTTCTTTTGTTAAAATAATTTGGGAAAACCCTGCTCAGCTGGCTAAAATTTCAAAAAATTGTGAAGCAGCTTTCGAACGACTGTACTCTGAATCTGTAAACTATGAAAAACTGATTTCTATATATAGGAAAGCCATAGAATCTGCCCGTGTCAACTAAAGGTTAGACTTATGTCGCAACGACTTCTTGGATATGAGATAGAAGATGAATCCGTCTCTGAATGTAATTTAAATATAGTAAGTTCAATTAATAATGCCCAGAAGGCCAGCAAATGGATGGCTTGTATCAACCCGCATTCGTACGTAGTTGCAAAATCTGATCCTTTATTTTCGGAAGCTCTAAAGCATGCTGATTGGCTCGTTCCCGATGGAGTTGGTATTGTTTTGGCTAGTAAGTTTTTGAGAAGGCCGGTGACGGAGCGGATTACTGGGTTTGATGTTTTTCACGGAATTATGCGTCACCTAGATAAAACCAATGGCCGTGTATTTTTTCTTGGCAGCACCGAAAAGACCTTAGGGATGATTTCAGGCCAGTTGGTCAAAGATTATCCCAACGTAGAATTAGTGGGATTGTATTCTCCGCCGTTTAAATCTGAGTTTGATAAAACTGATATCGATCTAATGATTTCGAAGATTGTCGATGCAAATCCCGACGTGCTTTGGGTCGGTTTGACAGCTCCAAAGCAGGAAAAGTGGATCTACCAAAATATAGACCGATTACCCGTTACTTTTGTAGGGGCCGTTGGAGCAGTCTTTGACTTCTACACCGGCCAAGTCAAACGGTCATCTCCAATTTTCCGAAAACTTGGGCTGGAGTGGCTACCTCGCCTCATCAAACAGCCCCGGCGATTGTGGCGACGTATGGGTATTTCTGCACCTATCTTTGTCTGGGATGTAATTTTAGAACGGTTTTCTTATGCTAAGAGATAAAGATATGCTGAATATTTCATATTTCCATTAGTACGAATGTGATGAGTGACACATAACTGTTATTGGCCAATAATTACTACATTTCACGGGCGTGAAGGATGCGGGCTGCTTTGACGGTACAACGTTTCAGGACGTACATTTACCTCACGCCCTGCGAATGCATTTGCAAAACCGGGACATCTTAACCATACAGAGTCACCTTAAATTAGTTCCATCAGACGTCTAGATTTAATACCTAGACGGATAAATCTATAGTTATAAAAAATTCGCAAAAATGTCGTCTCCCTGTTACCTCCCCCCCCAAAAATTGGATTTATTAGCAATTGAGGGCGATTTTATGAATTGGCTCATTCTTACTACTTGGTCTGCTAGTTTTTTAGTGAGCTACGGATTGATCGCGGGTCTGGTTGTTTGGGTGATGTGATCGAAACGAATCTCGCGCGTTAATGCAAATTATAAGAATTGACATAACTTTTCCGATTGGTTTTTTCTTTTGTTGGTTCAGAAATACGCTTGCGCTCAAACCAAGACTATGCGGATCTATGCCACTTGGCAGTAGGTGTGATATCGATATATTTATATACGGTGCGAAGATAGCATTGTGTCGTTCTGCGCACTCACGCCCAGACATTAAACTCGGCGTACTCGAGATAGCGCGTTAGGACATCCACGCTCTTCCACCCTCCTGCGCGCATGATGGCTGCCGTATCATGGCCAGCGGAGAGCAGGTCTTGTGCAGCGCCCACCCGCATCGAATGCCCACTGAAAGCTAGAGCGATGGAGTGGTCGAAACCGGCCTTTTTAGCAGATTCTCTGATCAGGCGACGCACGACCATATCTGTTAATTCCCGATTGATCGCCTTGCCGTGGTATATGGGGCAGAACAGTGGCGCGATGTGCATACCTCGATACTCCAGCCACTCCTCGAGTAGCTTAGCCGACCTGCGTGATGTGAACGCAATGCGGCCATCCCCATATTGATCGGTCTTGCTGCGTCGGATGAGGACTTGAAGTGTCCCGTCCCGCCGCCAGGCGATATCTTCTGTCCGCAGAGCAACAAGCTCGGACCGCCGCGTGAGCAGATCATAGCCGAGCGACAGCATGGCTTTGTTGCGAAGACCCCAGGGACTATCGGGCTGCACCTCGAGAAATCTTTCAAGGTAGTCGCGCGTCATGCCTTTCGCCTGCTTGGGGCGATTGGGCCGCAGGCGGCGCACCTTACGCAGCGCAAGGTTGACGTCTTCATGCAAAGTGGGGTCCGGCAGATCAAGCAGACGGTGTACTTTTCGGATGCCATAAAGCCGCCGCTTCACGGTGCTTGGAGCGACAACCTGACCCTGAGCTTCCAAAAAGGCGCAGACGGTTTCGACTGTGGCGGGAAACGGCGTCAGCGCCTGTTGATGACACCAGGTTTCGAAGGCCTCGACATCAGAATAATAACTTCGCATTGTAGCAGGCGCATAAGCGCCTTCAAGGCGCCTAAACTGTAAGCGCCAGTCAGGAAGTAATGCTGAGAATCCTTCATTCATATTTGCACCTTAAGTGCAATTTAAGCTTCTTTCAATGCTGACAGTTCAGCAAATTAGGGCTGCTCGCGCCGCCTTGCGATGGTCTATCAAAGATCTATCAGATGCGTCCGGCATTTCGGTTCGTACAATCAAAATGATAGAGGCTCGAACAGAAAATCCTCAAGGCAGGAACGCCACAGTTGAGGCAATTCGGAACGCTATTGAACAAGCCGGCATTGAGTTTATCGGAGCGCCTGACGACGCCCCCGGCATCCGTATCCACCTACCAAAGCCTGACGAGAGCAAATAAACACTATTACAATGACATTCATTCAAAGCCGGACCACCGTTTGGCTCCTCCTGTCCCTTGGCTTTGCTGCGACCATTGCCACACTGACGTTGATACCGCAGGCCTCGATGTCCGTTGGCCCGCAAGGCGTCGACAAGCTCTATCATATGATAGCCTTCGCCGCGCTTATCTTTCCCACGGCACTGTTGCGCCCAAAGGGCTGCCTGCGCTTTGGATGTCTCGCAACCCTATACGGCGGGATCATCGAAGCCATTCAGCCTGTGTTTGGAAGATCTGCCGACATGTTCGATTTTTTGGCTGATGGACTTGGCGTCACGATTGGCATTTTTCTCGGCTTGGCGGCGCGGCGGATATTTTTCAAGCGTTGATCTGTTATTCAGCCAACGCTGACGCCGCTGGCAGACCTTGGGAAACACCTGCCGCTGAGAACGCGCGCAGCAGCATAAGGTTTATGGTAAGTTGGAACCCTCACCTATCGTCAATCGGTGCCCTCAGATATCGTCTATGATGTCTTTGGTCTTTTGACTGAGCTCACGGATGTGTCGCCGCATCTCTTTGGCGTCCGCCGTATAGAGCCCATGCTTCAGTGCATTGCTGTTACCTTTGGGGGCACCTGAGCCGGCGGCACCGCCGTGCATGCGGCACCGAAGCTTGCCCGCAACAGCTGGCGCTCGGCACGGTGTTCCCTGGCGGGTTTTGGCCCCGCATCGGGGGCTGTTGATCATTGGGTCAGTATTCCGCGAATGGTGGTTGGCCATCAGCCTTATTCCGCCTTCGGCTTACGCCGCCGACGTGGCACTTTCTGGCCACTGACATCGAGGGGAACTTCCGCCTGATGCCCGATGGCGGCCGCGTCGCCCGTAGAAGACAGGGCGCGGCTGCCAGCTTCAACATTTCCAACGATAGCCTGACCTCCAGCGGCGACGTGAACATGCTCCACAGTGACCTTTTGCTGGCCCTTGCCGCGATGCTTGTCGAGGGCGGCAACCTGCTTGAGGTAGAGCGTCATAAGTTTAGCCGCATGCTTCAGGGCCAGATCTCGGCCCTCAAACGTCTGATTTTGAAGCGCAGCCCGGCGCAGGCATTCGGCGGCTGCCTCATGAGTCCCGACCATCTGAATCGCCAGCATGCCCTCCAGCCCATCGACAGGTCGGAGATCTTCATAGAGTTCGATGGCGCGGGCTATCTTGGCCAACATGTCTTCTTCAGATGCGTTAGATAAGTGGAACACCATGTCCACCACTTCTCTCAGGCGTTGTCCGCGGATGCCATCATTGCTGGCAGCAACGCGTGTGCCAGTCGCCAGCAATTGTGTTGGGTCATTCTGCGACTTCTTTGGAACGTTCTTGCCTGCTTTATTAGCCACGGGTTCGCCTCGCTCGCATTGTACCATTTAGGATCAAACTACCACGGAATTTCCGCCAGTCGATGGTCAGCCAGTTGCGCTTTTAAACCGTATATGCGGCGGGTTCATTGGTCTGTGGAAGTGCCCAAGCGCCGCTGCCGATCAGAGAAGCGGCTCGCCATCCATCAGTGGTACTGAATTTAAGAACGTCGCGAGAAACTGAGTTGCGACGTCCCAGATGTCCACCGCGTCCTGAGGCGTCTCGCAAAACCCTGTGTTCAAATTGATTGCGATGGTGAACCCATCAACTTCGCTTTCCACGAACCGTGCTGGCATCAAGTCCCAGCTGAAATGTACGTGCGCGTCGAAGTGCGCGTCGGACAGGGCGCGGCTGAAATGATAAAAAAGCGGAAAATAATTCTGAGCGTCTTCGACCATCTGATCGGTTGCAAACGAAACTTCGACGTAGCCTGTCTTTCGGCAGCTAGATGCCTCTGTCACAAAGCCGCTTGAACAGCCAATCGTCATAAGACCTGTTTCGGGGGCGTTGATGGCCTCGATGAGGTGCCGCAAGGCCTCGTCACCTTTAAGTTCCGCCACCTCCAGCATTGCCTCGGGATTGGCCTTCAGGTTGACGAACCCGAAGTTCCGTTCACCATCTTTGCGCGGCACACCTGCACGATACGGGATGGCTTTGGCGTCATGACTAACCGTCAGATCGTTATGATAATTCATACCAGAAGGCTCCGGGATTGGATTGGTAGTGCTTAAACGTCCATGACGTGGGTCAATTTTCACGGGGGCTAAGACAGGGCGAGATAAGAACCCAATATCAGATTGCACTCTTCAAGTGCTTTATGAGAGATCCGTTCGGATGGGGCGATTGTGCGTTTGGAACCCGCCACCCCTAATCGGGCCAAGCTGGGAGAGTGTGGATCACGCGCACAATTGCAACCGCCTCCACACCGCCCTGCAGCATCAGCGCGTAGGCGATGACGTAGGGCAGGCCCGTCACCGACCTCTCGTAGGTGCCCGTCACCCGCCCGGCGCATCCGGTCGGCATGTCGCCAAGGGCCAGTGCAGTGCGGTCCAAAGCGTCAGCGACACGGCGCGCCGCTGAGGGGTTCTCGGACGCGATATAGGCCAGTTGATCGGTCAAGTGGGCAAGAGCATCGCTGGACCAGCGGACAGGTCGCCTCACACCGCCCCGCCAACTGCCGCGTCGATCCTGCGCCGTATGGATGCCATTGCCTCGTCATGACTGACCGTGCGGCCGGCCTCAACGTCTGCCGTTCCGCGCTCGATACCTTCGATGATCGCCAGCTCCCGGTCCACATAGGTCTCGACCGCCACTGCCGCCAGAAAGGACCGGCTGCGCTGCGTGCCTTCCGCAAGTCTGCCCAGCTTTTCTTTCAGCTGCGGATCAAGCCGGATCGTCATCGTCGTACTACCGGTCATCGCATCATCTCTCTGCATGTGTACATATGAACACATACATTGTTTCGCGTGTCTGCAGAAGGCTCACAGTCTCAAGGGAAGCCCGCAACATGGAACGACGTTTACGCCCCTATTTGGGATCCTGTCCCGATTGGGGTGCATCAATTGATCGATCAGGCTGGACGTGATCGACGGGGCTGTGTCCGGGTGCGTGCAAGACATTCACGTCCTTGAGCCGTGTGTGCCAATAAGTACTGGCCAATCCACGACGGCGACATCATTGCCGTCGTGCCAGTACCTGCCAGAGATTAAGCTGCTATGACACGTCGTCACGGATGAGACAGCGCGTCGTATTTTCTACTGTGCATGGGGTTGAATTCAGATTTTTTGTTTAAGCCCCCTACCCCGTCCGACTCGAAGGCCTGATAAAACTGAAACTTATGCTTTATTTATTAAATCTACCTTTTAATAATTCGTTGAATTTTCAAATTTATGTCGAAAAGAGAGCTATAAATCCCCAATTTGTCGATATTTTTCTTGTTTCCGTAAATAAGAATTTGCGTTTGCACCAGTAACTTTCAATTGTCGGACATTTTATAAAAATAGATTTTTACTATAAATATTAAATGCATCTAGAATATTATTACTTCCCGACGCCTCACAAAAAGTAATTTTTTAAACGGCAGCCTCGGCCCAAGTATAATAAACCCTACAAGAATTTATATTTTACTTCGCCCGCACCGCAGCGCCCTTACCTAGCTGGTCCAGATACCACGCATAGGTCTGGGCGACGCCGTCCGCCAAGGCAATATCCGCCGTCCACCCCATGCGGGCCAGGCGGCTGACGTCCATCAGTTTGCGCGGCGCGCCGTCGGGTTTGCTGGGGTCTGTGGTAATCTTGCCCTGAAAGCCTGTGACCTGTGCCACCAGCTGCGCCAGTTCCAAGATGGTTACATCCTGCCCGGTCCCAACATTGATATGAGACAGCATCGGATCGGTTTCGGCCTCATAGGTGGCGCGGTCCAGATCCATTACGAACAGCGATGCGGCAGCCATGTCGTCAACGTGCAGGAACTCGCGCATCGGTTTGCCGGATCCCCAGATCACGACCTCTGCGTCGCCTACCTTGGCGGCGTTATGAAACCGCTGGATCATGGCGGGCATGACATGAGAGTTTTCGGGGTGGAAGTTATCGCCGGGGCCATAAAGGTTCGTCGGCATCACGGACCGGTAATCGCGGCCATACTGACGGTTATAGCTTTCGCACAGCTTGATGCCCGCGATCTTGGCGATCGCATAGGGCTCGTTCGTGGGCTCCAGCGTGCCGGTCAGCAGGGCATCCTCTGCCATGGGCTGGGGCGCCTCGCGCGGGTAAATGCAGCTTGATCCCAGCTGCAACAGACGCTGAACGCCCGCCGCATGGGCCTGATGGATGACGTTGCATTCCATCATCAGGTTTTCATAGATGAACTGCGCCGGATAGGTGTTGTTGGCGATGATCCCGCCCACCTTGGCCGCGGCCAGGATCACGGCGTCCGGCTTTTGGGCCGCCATGAAGTCCCGCACCGCCACCTGATCGGTCAGATCAAGTTCCGCGCTGGTGCGGGTGATCAGCGTCAGATCCTCGCCCGCATCGCGGCGCGCCTGCAACTGGCGCAGGATCGCGCCGCCCACCATGCCGCGATGGCCTGCGATATAGATGCGCATGATTTTACCCTTCCAGGCTGACCGGCATCTGAAGCCCGTGCTCTTTGAGCAGGGCATGGCGCTTGGCAGAGGTCAGATCGCTGGCGACCATTTCAGCGCACATTTCCTGGGCTGTGATCTCTGGCACCCAGCCAAGGTTCTTTTTGGCCTTGGCGGGATTGCCCAGCAGGGTTTCAACCTCGGCCGGGCGGAAGTAGCGCGGATCGATGCGCATCACCACATCGCCGACCTTGACGTGGGGGGCCTTGTCGCCTTCCACTTTGGTCACGGTCGCAATCTCGCTGACATCGGTGCCGGTGAATTCCAGGCTGATGCCCAGCTCTGCCGCCGACCAGATGATGAACTCGCGCACGGAATACTGCACGCCGGTGGCAATGACGTAATCCTCTGGCGTATCCTGCTGCAGCATCATCCACTGCATGCGAACATAGTCCTTGGCGTGGCCCCAGTCGCGCAGTGAATCGATGTTGCCCATATAAAGGCAATCCTCGAGGCCCATCGCGATGTTCGCGAGACCGCGGGTGATCTTGCGCGTCACGAAGGTTTCGCCGCGGCGCGGGGATTCGTGGTTAAACAAGATGCCGTTGCAAGCATACATGCCGTAAGCCTCGCGGTAGTTCACGGCGATCCAGTAGGCATACATCTTGGCCACCGCATAGGGGCTGCGCGGGTGGAAAGGCGTGGTTTCCGTCTGGGGCGTTTCCTGCACAAGGCCATAAAGTTCAGAGGTCGAGGCCTGATAGAAGCGCGTCTTCTTTTCCAGCCCCAGAAAGCGGATCGCCTCCAGCAGACGCAGGGTGCCCATGGCATCGACATCGGCGGTATATTCCGGTGCCTCGAAGCTGACGGCGACATGCGACTGAGCACCAAGGTTGTAAACCTCGTCCGGCTGCACCTCAGAGATAATCCGCGTCAGGTTGGAGCTGTCCGCCAGATCGCCGTAATGCAGCTTAAAACGCGCATTGTCGGTGTGCGGATCTTCATAGATATGATCCACGCGCTGGGTATTCAGCGACGATGCGCGGCGCTTGATACCGTGCACCTCATAGCCTTTTTCCAGCAGAAACTCTGCCAGATAGGATCCATCTTGGCCGGTCACCCCGGTAATAAGTGCGCGCTTGGTCATAAAAGTCTCTCTGGTTAATGCGTTGCAAGCAGTGCCCTAATTCAGGCCCGCCCTGTTGCACCGTTCTTTGTCGGAAAATCGGTGATCTGGCAACTACGTTGGCTCCGTCGCGGCTATTACGCGGTAAATACGGGGTATTTTCCCGGAATCTGCGGATGCTTACGCAAGCCTTCGCCAGATTGATCAACCCACGCTTCCCCCGCAACCTGTTGCGCCGCGCCGCCCCTGCCCGGCCGCACCCGGCAAGGTTCATTCACCACAGCGCGACAAAAGTCCTGCATCCCCGTCCAGTTGCAGGAGCCAGCCCATGACAACCTATACTCCCCGCCTTGATCTGCCCTTCATCGAAGCCGCACAGGCGCAAAAACACGTCACCCACAATGAGGCGCTAGAGCGTCTCGACATCATGGTGCAGCTGCGGGTGCAGCAGTTCGAAGCAACCGTCCCCGCCGCCAGTCCGGTCAACGGCCAATCCTGGGCGCTTGGCGCCACGCCTACCGGCGTCTGGGCCGGACATGGCGGGCAGATCGCCAGCTATGTCGGCGACGGTTGGTATTTCATTACGCCCGGTCCCGGCTGGCGCGCCTGGGGTCTGGCCGAGGGCGCGCTGAAGGTCTGGAGCGGTGCCGCATGGAATCCTGTCGGACTAGATACCAACGATCTGAACAACCTGCCCGGTGTCGGTATCGGTGCCGCGTCTGATCCGGCAAACCGTCTGACGGTCTCTGCCCCTGCGACGTTGCTGAACCACGCGGGCGGCGGGCATCAGGTAAAGGTGAACAAGGCCAGCGCCGGGGATACGGCGAGCCTGCTGTATCAGACCGGCTTTTCCGGCCGGGCCGAGATGGGGCTGGCGGGGAATGATGATTTCTCAATCAAGGTCAGTGCCACTGGCGGAACCTGGCGTACGGCACTGACGGCAATGGCTGCGACGGGGGGTGTGCAGTTGCATCACTTCGCCCAGTTGGTGCCGGGCACGGCACCCGCCGCGCCGGTGCGCGGAACGGTCTATTATGACGATGCAGGCAATGTGCTGCGCTGCTTTGACGGGGCGGTGTGGCGGGACTTGTTCTAAGCGGCGGGCCAAGAGGGGGCGCTGCCCCCCGGCTACGCCGTCCCCCGGAGTATTTCTGGCCAGATGATGCGGATCAGCGCGTCACACGCCCCTTGAGCCAGCCCAAGAAAGCCGCGTCGGCGCTGCGCAGCGCCGGGCGGCCGGAGGTGGCCCAGAAGCTGCGCCATTCGGATTCCAGCGCATAGACATCCCAGCCCGGTGCCGCCGTGCGGGCGGCGTCCAGTGTTTCGGGCTTCAGCGGGGCGAGGCCGGCTTGATCAGCGCTCATGCCCTTGCGGGTGATGCAGATGATGTCGCCGGCTTCTTCTTCCAGTGCGTAATCGGGTAGGCCGTTGGCAACGATCATTTTACGGATCGCAGCACGGAACACCCGCAGGGGCGCGTCCGATCCGGCCTTGTCGTGCAGGGTCGCCACCGATGCGCGCCAGGTCCGCTGCTGGCCACAGTGCTTGCGCGCGATTTCGTAGATGCGCCGCTCCAGCGGTTTGCGCAGGGTGAAGTAGTCGCGTGACAGGGTCAGCACGGATTTGGATTGCACAGCGCGGAACAGCCATTCGGACAGGGTTACACTGACGCTGACCATGCGCCCGCCGCGGGATTTGCGCACAATCTCCCAGGCCTCGATCAGGCCGAAGCCGGAGGTGGTTTCCTGATCGCCCGTGGTGATGTTGGTGGTGATGCGGGTGCCCGCCAGCCGCTCGAAGGCTTCGCACAGGCGCGCATAGCTGTCGCCCCCCGTATCGCGCCGCGTGGCGATCAGCAGATCATGCGCTGTCAGCGTCAGCTTGCGCGCGATGCTGCGGCCTGCGTTCAGCGCCGCCATCAGCTGGCTGATGCAATAGATCAGGATATCCTTGTCATGGATCGTGGCGCGGCCGCGCACGGAAGGTGTCACCGTGATGGTGGTATCGCCGCGGGCATACTGGCGGATCGTCCGGTCGGGCCGGGTCGAGAGCGAGAACATCGGATGCTCCATCCCGCCCATATCCGTCTTTGGGGCAGCATCGAAAATATCGCATACGAAAAAATCCGCAGGTCCCCCCTGCCCGTGTGCTAAAGCTGTCATGCCGCGTGCCTGCCTTTTGCGCCCCGGTTATTGTGGGGCTTTACTGCTCTTCCGGACGTTGCCGGAATCACCCGAAGTATCTTCGTGGTTTCAGTGACACCCTAGAGTTATCCACAACCGTCTGTAAACCGTATGTGATCGGGGTATCAGAGTCGCTGGGTCGGGGTTTCAGAGTCGCCGCTTCGGGGTATCAGAGTCGCAACGTCGTTTCAGATGCACATTTCCCCGCATAGATTCAGGGCTTTGCACAAAAGGCAGAACACCGTAACTATCACCTAACGGATATTAACACCGTAATTTTTTTAGTCCTGCTCCCCAGCAAGCGGCTGCGTGCAACAAAACCCCATGATTTGCTAAGAAAATGCAGTACATGTGCAACCTTTTGTTTCATGTGCGGCGTTTTATGGTATCTTGCTTAAAAGGCCGCACATAAGGGCGAAATGGCAATGAGCAGCAGCACGACACTCCCCCCCTATTTCCGCATCAACCCCGATCAGGCGATGGGGGATCTGGATGATCCTGTCACCACCGGCGGCTTTGCCGCCATCGCGGGCGCTGCACGCGCCGGGCGTGATGATCTGGCGGGGCGCGGATTGGCAGAGGATGGCAAGCGGCATCTGCGCCTTTTCTCAACCTGGGAAATCACCCGCTATCTGATCCCCGTGGCGCAGGCCCATTTCCGCCGCGTGCTCAAGCAGCATCCCGACTGGCCGCAGGGGCGGAGCGAGACAGAGGCCGGCGCCAAGTGGTTCACTCTGGACGAGGTCCTGACGCTGCGCGCCCACTTCGGCAAGGAGGGGTCCAAGGCGAAGGAATACCAGCCCTACCGTCCCAAGGGGCTGCCGGCGAAAATGGTCGCTGTCGCCAACTTCAAGGGCGGCGTTGGCAAGACATCGACCGCGGCGCATCTTGCGATGTCGGCGGCGCTGGACGGCTACCGCGTCTTGGTGATCGATCTGGACAGCCAGGCCTCGATGACCTCGGTCTTTGGCGGTAGCGTCGCGGATGAATGGCAGACGGTCTTTCCCCTGCTGGCCCGTCACTATGCGAAACACCTGCAGTCGGATAACCAGCGGCGGATGGACCGGGGCGACAATCCGATCGCACTGGACGAGACGCTGACAGAGGCGCTGGACGTCACGGCCCAAAGCCTGATCCAGAAAACCCACTGGCCCAATATCGACCTGATCGGCGCCCAGCTGAATCTGTATTGGGCGGAATTTCAGGTTCCCGTCTGGCGCATGCAAGGGCGCGGCTGGAAGCTGTGGGACGCGCTGACCGATACGCTGGAGGCGGACGGCGTGCTGGACGACTATGACGTCGTCTTTATCGATACCCCCCCTGCCCTTGGCTACCTGACCATCAACGGGCTTGCCGCAGCCGATATCCTGCTGGTGCCTGTCGGTGCCTCGTTCCTTGAATTCGACTCGACGGGCCGTTTCTTTGACATGCTCCACACCACCTTTCAGTCGATCGAGGATGGAGAGAACCTTGCCGCCCGTGCCCTTGGCCGGCCAGAGATGGCGTTCCAGTGGGACGCGGTCCGCGCCGTCGTCACGCGCTATGACGGCAACCAGCAGGCGGAACTGGCGGGGCTGATGCAGGCCTATCTGGGCAAAACGCTGTCGCCGCACCGTCAGGACTTCACTGCGCTGATTGGTCAGGCGGGCGAACAGGTGCAGGGCATCTATGAGGCCGACTACCGCGACTTCAACCGCGAAACCTATGCTCGGGGCCGAGAGACGTTCGACGCAACCTATGCCGCTTTCAAAACCCTGCTGCTGGGGGCCTGGCGCAAGGACGAACTTGCCATGCAGGCGGCGGAAAAAGTGGCCGCCGCCCCGGCGGCCAGCTGATGGCTATTTTACATAATATGTATCGCATGCGAAACATTTACTTTTTGAAATGTATTTTCGCGCCCCTTTTTCAGGTCCACGCATGGGCCACCGCACGGCACGGTCACGGGGTCTTAACCGCCCCGCACCACCCTGCCCTTTTTGCGAAAGGATCACACCGTGGCCAAACGTAAACGCCTGACACCGACCATGGGACTGACGGGCACCTTGCCTCATCCCGCTGCGGCCCCCGAAGTCAAAAGCACTGCGACCCTAACCCGGGGGCTAGGGTCGCCTCGACCACCGATCGCTGATGTGGCCCATGATGCCGCCAGCACCAATGCGCTGGCAGAGGTGGTGCAAACCCTGACCGATGCCCGCAACGAAGGGCGCCTGATCCAGCGGTTGCCGCTGCACCTGATCGATGCGGAACACCTTGTTCGGGACCGGATCGCCGCCGACGCAGAAGAAATGGACGTGCTAAAAGACAGTATCCGCCAGCGCGGCCAGCAAACCGCGATCGAGGTCGTGGCGCTGGAGGATGGCCGCTATGGCCTGATCTCTGGCTGGCGCCGCCTTGGTGCGCTGCGGGATTTGCTGTCAGAGACGAAAGAGCCCGCGTTCGAGACTGTTCTAGCCTTGATCCGCAATCCCGCCGATGCCGCTGAATCCTATGTCGCCATGGTCGAGGAAAACGAGATCCGTGTCGGGCTGTCCTATTACGAACGCGCCCGCATCGTGGCCCGGTCCGTTGATCGCGGCGTGTTCCGCAGTGACCGCGTCGCGCTGGCCCAACTGTTCGCCGCCGTGTCCCGGTCCAAACGGTCCAAGATTGGCCAGTTCGTCACCCTTGTGCGGCAGCTGGATCAGGGTCTGAAACACCCGACCGACATTACCGAACGCAGCGGCCTTGCGCTGGTTCAGGCACTAGAGGCGGACGAAGGCCTTGCGCACAGATTGATAAACGCCCTGAACGCGGCCCCCAAACGCAGTGCAGAAGAAGAAGGCGCAATCATCACCCGCACCCTGTCGCGCAGCGAAACACCCGCCTCTCCCATGATCACAGGAGAGCGACCGCGCAAGCATTCAGAGCCTGAAAGCCTGTGCGAGGGTCTGGTTCTGCGGATCGAAAAGGACGGTGCCTATCGCCTGACCGGCCCCGCACTGGAAAACAGGTTCTTTGTCAGCCGCATGGTGAAGGCGCTGCGGGATCTGGATAAGGTTTGAATACATAAGGCTCTAAACCACGGTTTAGAGCCTGCACCACAAGCAAAAGCGCGCGGCAGGTGATCCTGCCGCGCGCTTTTGTTTGTGCAAAAATGCCTTTAATTAGAGCCTGAATAAGCGTCCCCTGCCCTGCGCTATTTTACATAATATGTATCGCATGCGAAACATTTACTTTTTGAAATGTATTTTTTTGGGGGTGGTGGATTAGCCTGGGCGATGGCTTCCCGCAGCGAAAGGATTTAATCCTCTTCGCCGGTGCCCATGTTGCGATGGTGTGCATCGATCGCTTCTTCGATGTCTTCGTAATAGGTCAGATAGCCGCCTTCTAGGACTGCCCCCGCGCTGCACATCTGGCGCACCTGGGTCATGGAATGGCTGACCATGACGGCTCCTGCTCGCTCCATCCGGTTTTGAAAAACCATCCGGCTCTTGCGACGAAAGTTTGCATCGCCAACAGAAGTGACTTCGTCCACAAGATAGGTATCGAACGGAATACCGATGGACACGCCAAAGGCCAAACGCGAACGCATGCCTGACGAATAATGGCGCACCGGCTCGTTAAGATGGTGACCCAGTTCGGCAAAGTCAGCGACGAAATCAAGCAAGTCTTCGGTATCAACGCCGTAGATGCGTGCAATGAAACGGACGTTCTGAGCCCCCGTCATGTCACGGTGAAAGCTGCCAGCGAACCCCACGGGCCAAGACACGGTTCCGGTAATTCTGATCTGGCCGCTGTCCGGTTTGGTGCTGCCGCCAATCATGTTCATCATAGTGGATTTTCCGGCACCATTCCGGCCGAGTAATCCAACAACGGCACCGGTGGGGAAAACCATGTTGATGCCGCGAGCGGTGTATTTGACATTTGTCCCGGCGCGAAACGACTTGGTAACGTTAATCAGCTCGATCATCGTAGCAGACCTTAGCGGCGTTCACGCAGGGCGTAGAAGATCAGGCTGCCGATAATCCAAATCAGCAGGCTGAACAGGGCCACGCCTGCAATCATCATTTCGCGCCGTGGGTATTCCGCCTTTTGCGCCAGCGTCGGGGTGATATAGGCCGCCAGATAGCGACTTTGACGGCTCGCCTCTGCTTTGGCTGTATCGAAGGCAGACAGGGCGCTGACATAGGCCCGCTCTGCAAATTCCCGGTCAACGGCAATGCGTTCATACTCGGACACTGTGTTGGCGTAGCTGGTGCCAGACTCGCCGGGAATGCCGACGCCGAATTTGCGACGTTCCTCTGCGATGCGGGATTCAATCACAGCCAAACGTTTTTGTGCCTGTTCCAACCGCGGATCGTTACCGCGCGCGCTGTCACTCAATAGGTCAAGTTCGATCAAGGCTTCGGTCTGCTGACCTTGCAGGCTTGCCAGAACACCCATCTGACTTTGAATATCGGCCTGAACGTCGACGATCTGGTTCTCTAGGCGAAACTGCGTGACAGCCTCTCGGGCACGCTTGAGCCGTTCGAGAGCGGTATCAAGATCTTCTTGTGCGTAGCGCGTACTGTCGACGCGTGCGATGTCGGACAACTCGTTAATCGTTCGGCTGCTTTCGGAAAAAATACTTTCGGCGATGGCACGGGCATCCGCCGGAGCAAATGCCAGCACATTCACCTGCATCAGATGCGAAGTCGTCTCATAGTCAACGCGGACCATGCGGCTCCAGTATTTTGTCAAATCTTCAATGGTGCCACTTGGATCGAATGCAAAGACGGGGTCGCTGTCATGGTACTGGCTAAACATTGTACGCAGGTCGAGCCGTTCGTCGATGCGGCGTACGATGTCTGGGCTGTGCATGAATTTATACAGAATATCCGAGTCCGTGCCGGTCGCGCCGCCAGAAGCACCGGCCAGACCGCCGGCAATACCGCCAAGCAGGTCAGCGGCGCTGGAAGAGATATCTTCGCTGCGCACAGTAAAGGCCATGGTCGAGCCGTATTGATCAGCAGCTTTTGTGTAAAGATATCCCGCAGCGAGACCGACAGGGGCCATCACGCAAATTACAAAGCTGGCGATCAGGCCATAATGCCGTGTGCGCATATGGGCAGGGTTCGCAACAGGACGTACCGTACCTTCGCCAGCCTTTGCCAGTGCCGCGTTTGCCTCGTCCAGCTGCAGCTGGATGCGCCGCGTCTCGAACCGTGCTTCTTGCGCGGCTTTCCTGGCGAATTCCAACTGTCGCTCTGTCAGACTGCGGCCCTGCGCGGTGTCGGCGTCCGGGGTGTCGGCATCGGTTGGGGTCGCTGCGTCTTGTGACATATTCAGTCCTGTCGAGGTTGCCGCAATCTACTGTTTTGCAGGGGCCGGGGCCAGCCCTTGCGCCAGATCGTGAACCGCTGCCTTGCGGCCGCGGCGGCGCAGTAGCCCGTCGATCAGGCCCATGCGCATCATTTTGTAGTAAAGCCGGCGTTCGGTGCCGTTACACTTTTGCCCGCGGCGCCACCAGATCATGGTGTAATAGGCTAGGGCGAGGGGAAAGATCAGCGGACCGGCGGCTTGGCGGGCGATACTGACGCCGTTGCGGCAGTGGTAGAAAATCTTCCAGATCGGGCGGTAGACAAAGCCGTCACCCATGGTGCCGCAGTCGTGGGTGAAGCGGATCATCGGGGCAAAGGCCATGGCGAACCCGGCGCGGCGCAGGCGCAGGGAATACAGGACATCGTCGCCATAGATGAAAAGGCCGCCTTCGGGCAGGCCGGATTTTTCCCACGCGCGGCGGTGGACGAAATAGCCGACAAAGGATGCCACATCGATCGGGATCGCCGGGGCGTCTGGGGCGAATTGGCCGTCATTGAGGTGAAAGCCGGAACGAGTGCCTTTGACAAGGGTTCTGGCAAACAGGCTAAGGTTCCAGAACGGATTGCGCGAGGGGCGGTTCATTTCGCACAGGGTGCCATTGGGATAAAAAACCGCGGCAACGACAATGCCGAGGTTCGGAAAATTCGCCGCGAGCTTGGGTGTTTCGCTGCGAAACCTTGCCAGCGCGCCGGGCTGGGGGCGGGCGTCGTCGTCCATCAGGACGACCCAGTCAGGGTCTAATGTGGATTTTGCGTAATCCATCCCCGCCTCGAACCCGCCGGCGCCGCCGGTATTGGTATCAAGGGACACGATGCGCACCCGGTCACTGGCCTGCGCGGCAAGCCATGTGCCGGTGTCATCGGTGCTGGCGTTATCGACGACAACGATGTGATCCACGTCTTCGGCCAGCAGGGCAGGCAGGGTGATCTGCAACTGGTGCAGGCGGTTGAAGGTGACAACTATGGCGCACAGCGTCTGGGTCATAGGGGGGCCTTGGAAAAGCGCGGGGCAGGGGTGCCGTTTGCGCGGGCGGCAAGGAAGGTGTCAGCCAGATCCAGCGCCTCGCGGATCGTCACATCCATATCAAGGTAGCGATAGGTGCCGAGGCGGCCGACAAAGGTGACGTTGGGCGCGGTTTGCGCAAGGGTGACGTAATCGGCAAGCAGTGATTTTTCGGTCGCAAGACGGATCGGGTAATAGGGAATGTCATCGGGGCCGCAGGCGCGGGGAAATTCGCGGTAAAGCACTGATTTTTCGTGACTTTCCCAAGGCGCAAAGTGCTTGTGTTCGCTGATGCGCGTATGGGTGACATCTGCGTCTGGATGGTTCATCACCGCACAGCCCTGCCAGTCGCCATCCGCGCGGAAAAGTTCGAAATCCAGCGTACGATAGCCAAGGCGGCCAAGCTTGTAGTCAAAGAAACCATCCAGCGGGCCGGACCAGAAGACATGATCCCACTCGTCCGCCTCTGCGGGGTCGAAAACAGTCTCTAATTTAACGGTGATGCCAGGGTGATCGAGGATTTTCGCGACCAGCGCGGTATAGCCGTCGCGCGGCATACCTTGGTGGCGGTGAAAGAAGTAGTTGTCGTCGTAGTTGAACCGCAGCGGCAGGCGTTTCAGGATCGACGCGGGCAGATTGGCGGGCGCGGTGCCCCACTGCTTTTCCGTATAGCCCTTGAAGAAGGCGACGTAGAGGTCGGGGCCGACAAAGGCGAGGGCCTGATCCTCAAACGTTTGCGGATCGGGGATATCGGCGGTCTGCGCCGTGACGAAATCGCGGGCTTCATCCGGGCGCATGGCGGTGCCAAAGAACTGGTTGATCGTGTGCAGGTTCACGGGCAGGGAATAGACCTTACCTGCGACGGTGGTTTTAACCTGGTTCTTATACGGCATGAAGGTCGCAAAGCGCTGCACATAGTCCCACACGCCGTCATCGTCAGTGTGAAAGATATGCGGCCCGTAGGTGTGGACCATGACGCCGGTATCCGCATCGCGGGCGGTGTGGCAATTGCCCGCCACATGGGGCCGGGCGTCAACAACGGTGACATCATAGCCTGCCTGCGCACATTGCCGCGCCAGAACGGCCCCGGACAGCCCTGCGCCTACCATCATCAGCCTAGCCTTCATGGCGCGTATCCTTCTTGCGGTGTTGCGGGTGACTTAACGGATATTGTCTTTGGGGGCAAAGGGCCGCTGGTATACAGATGAAAGCTGGAACAGCTAAGTGTTGTCACTTGCGCCAAGGGGGGCACAAAGGGTATGCGAAACACAGTCATGGTAACGCTTACGATGATGCAAATCCCGGGGGGGCTTTGATGCAGTTTACGTTTCGCCATATTGCGATGATAGGGTTATGCCTTGCCCTGTCTGCCTGCAACGCACCGCGCGGAGCAGGGTTTCGCAGCGAAGTACTGGCGGCGCGTAATCCCGCTAATGAAGCTGTGGCGGATTTCGCAGTGTTTTCTGTCACGCGCAACAGTCTGCCCCTGATCAGTGGCTGGCCGACATTCGGGGCCGAAACCTATAGCTGGATCAAACATGTTGATCAGCCTGCCAGCATGATCATTAGTCCCGGCGATACACTGCAGATCAGCATCTGGGATGCAGAGGAAAACTCTTTGCTGACCAGTCCGGGGCAGCGTGTGGCCCAGTTGCAGAATGTTCAGGTCGGTACGGACGGACGCATCTTTTTGCCTTTTGTCGGCGACATGAAAGTTTCGGGTATGTCCCCTGCCACCGCAAGAGAGCGGATTCAGGACATGTTGCTGAATACAGTGCCATCTGCACAGGTGCAGGTGAATGTAGAGCCGGGCCGCGGGAATACCGCTACACTGGTGTCGGGCGTGAACAGCCCGGGCATGTTCCCGCTGTCGGATCGCAATATCAGCCTGTTGTCATTGATCGGCCAAGGCGGCGGTGTCTTGGAAACGGTCGAAAACCCCCAGGTTCGCCTGTTCCGAGGGTCCAAGGCCTATGGCATCGGGCTCGACCGTCTGTTCAAGGATCCTATGCTTGATACGGTTGTGCAGGGCGGCGACCGTATCGTAATTGCCGAAGACGAGCGCTATTTCCTGAGTTTGGGGGCAGCGGCGACAGAAGCCTTGCATCCCTTTACCAAAGCCGAGGTAACAGCGCTGGATGCGATGTCCATCGTTGGCGGTTTGGCTGAAGCGCGGGCAAATCCGCAGGCTATTCTGGTTCTGCGCGAATATCCGGCTGGTGCTGTGCGCCCGGTTGCACAGGTTGGTGCCACACCGCGTGCTGATGGGCCGCCACAGGATCGCATTGTCTTTACGATTGATCTGACCAATGCGGATGGTCTTTTCAGCGCAGGCAAATTTCAGATCCAGTCCGGTGATTTGGTCTATGTGACCGAAAGCCCGTTGGGAACGGCAAATTCTGTGATCAGTATATTCAGCAATCTGCTACTGGCGCGCGCGCGTATCTGAACTGCGGGTTTCATTGTATCGTATTTCGCGCCTGTCTGACGGCAGGCGCGGATTGTTGCGATATTGGCAACGTTGCATCTTTTAAATAACCGCCAATTGCCACTTTATGGGCCGTCGTGCGCCACTACGATGACCTATTTCCAGCCTTTTGTTGTCGATAACTTTTATTCCCTGCCGATCCCGGAATGACACGGGGGTGGCCTGACGGGTCTGTTGTCGACGAAAGAGGCTGCCATGACGCTTACTGCGGGTGAACAATACCTTTTAGAACTGATTAACCGGGCACGTCTGGATCCTGCTGCAGAGGCAGAACGCTACGGAATTGATTTGAACGAAGGGTTGGATGCCGAAACGATCGGGACAGAGGCTTTGCAGGTGCTGGCCCCCAGCGCATCACTAGAAGCTGCAGCGTCGGAACACAGCAATTGGATGCTGGAAGAAAACCAGTTCTCTCATGCTGGCGATGGAGGATCGAACGCGGGCGCGCGGATACAGAACAATGGCTACAACCTGACTGGCAGTTGGAGCTGGCGCGAAAACCTAGCTTGGGTGGGGACAACTGGCACGATTGATCTCGCTGACGCAATTGAACAACACCATAAAGGTTTATTCCTAAGCGAAAGCCACCGGGTGAATACCTTTGCCAGCCAGGTCCAAGAGGTGGGCTTGGCACAGGAAACGGGGCAATTCACCTATAATGGCACGACCTATAATTCATCCATGCTTACCGAGAACTTTGCCAGCAGCGGCAACACGGTTTTCATTACAGGCGTGGTTTATACCGACACGGACAAGGATAATTTCTATTCTATCGGCGAGGGGCAAAGCGGTGTCTGGGTCCGTGCGGACGGCGTCAAGGAAACCTCTGCCGCGGCCGGGGGCTACGGGGTTGGGGTTACCGAACAGGACGAAGTCCGTGTGGTTGTCGGCACTGGAAACACCCGATTGGCCGTGTTGGACATGGATACCAGCACTGGCAACGTAAAGCTTGATATTGTGACGCAATCAGATGGTTCGCAATCCTTGGAAGTGTCCGGCTCGACTAAGGTTGTGTCGGGTATTACGGATGTGACCTTGTTGGGGTCTGGCGATCTTGATCTGCGCGGCAGCAACCGAAGCGACACGCTGACAGGCAACATCGGCGAGAACCTGATTGAAGGCAAAGGCGGCGAAGACACCATTTATGGCGGTGACGGCGATGATATAGTCGATGGCGGCTATAACAACGATCTGATCTACGGCGGCGATGGTGACGATGTGGTCATCGGCTATAGCGGTTATGACAAAATCTATGGCGGTGCGGGCGATGATGTGATGCAGGGCGGCGTTGGCAGCGACAAGGTTTGGGGCGACGCTGGCGATGATCTGGTACTGGGGCAAGGCGGTAGCGACTGGCTGTATGGCGGCGATGGGGATGACCGGATGCTGGGCGGTGACGGTAGCGACCGGCTTTTTGGCGGTGCGGGCAGCGATCTGATTGACGGCGGCAACGGCAATGACGTGATGACCGGTGATGCGGGCCGCGACCGGTTCGTGTTCTCTGGCGCGCAGGATGAGATTACGGATTTTACAAATAACGTCGACACGATCTATCTGCGCGCTGATGTGATCGGGGATGATATGAGCGTGGCAGATGTACTGGATGCCGGGTATATCGTGGACGGGGATGCGGTGTTCAACTTTGGTGGCGGGCATGTCCTGACCATCGACAACATCAGTGACCTCAGCATTCTGGCCAACGACATGGTTATCATTTAACCAACTCCCGCAGCCCCGCACCTTTGGCGGGCGTTGGCAGAGGAGTGGTATGTCCCTATCTGACACGCATACGGGCCCCCTGATCATGGGGGCCTCTGGCCGTTTGGGGCGTACTTTGGCGCGGGTCTGGGATGGGTCTGCGCCGGTCTGGCAGACGCGCGGCGGGGCGGGGGGCACGCTGGCCTGGGATATTTTGAATGCGCCTGCGCCTGAATTGCCTGACATCGGCGGTATCGTGGTGCTGGCGGGGGTGACGGCGGGCAGCGCGGCAGAGCTGGCCTTGAATACGGATCTGGCGCTGGCGGGCGCAGAGCTTGGCGCGCGGCTAGGGGTGCCTGTGCTGGTCGCCTCGACTCAGGCCGTCTATGGCCCCCAGCCGGGGCTGCTGCGCGAAGATGCGCCCCTGATGCCGGCCAGCGACTATGGCCGTGCCAAACGCGCGATGGAGGCGGCGGTGGCCGCGCCCCATGTTACCTGTTTGCGGATCGGCAATGTCGCGGGCTGCGATGCGCTGGCGGCGGGAATTGCGCGGGGCGGCGTGGTGCTGGACCGCTTTGCAGACGGGCAGGGGCCGCGGCGGGCGATGCTGGGGCCGCGCGATCTGTGTCATGTCATTCAAGGTTTGCTTGCGGCGCCTGCGCGGCCGCCGGTGCTGAACGTCGCGCGGCCGGGGTTGGTGGCGATGGCTGATGTGCTGATGGCTGCGGGGGTGGCGTTTGACTGGCGGGATGCACCGCCAAATGCCTTGCCGGAACTTGGGCTGGATGTGGGTCTATTGCAGGGGATTTGCCCGCTGCCTGCCGCTGATGCGGCAGATATGGCTGCGCAGGGGGGGCTGAAATGAGTTTTGGCAAGCGGTTGCTGGATTTGGTGTTGTCGATCCTGCTGGGGCTGATGCTGCTGCCGGTTCTGCTGGTTCTGCTGGCCGTGCTGGCGATCAGCGAAGGACGGCCATTGTTCTATGTCTCGGAACGGATGCGCAGCCCGACCCGTGCCTTTGGCCTGATCAAGCTGCGCACCATGCCGATCGGTGCGGACAAGGTCGGCGGCGTCACCGGCGGCGACAAGCAGCGCAAGATGAGCCGGATGCACCGTTTGCTGCGCCGCAGCCGCGCCGATGAAATTCCCCAGCTGTGGAACGTGATCCGGGGCGATATGAGCCTTGTCGGCCCGCGCCCGCCCCTGCGCCGCTATGTAGAAGATTACCCGCAGGTCTATGGTCCCGTGCTGCAAAGCCGTCCGGGGATTACTGGCTTGGCGAGCCTAGTGTTTCACGGTCATGAGGAACGCCTGCTGGCCGCCTGCAGCACAGCCGAAGAGACCGATGCGGTGTACCGCCGCCGCTGCATTCCCGCCAAGGCGCGGCTGGATCTGATCTATGCCCGCAAGCGCAGCCTGTGCTGGGATCTGGCGCTGATCGGGCGCACGGCGGCAAAGCCGTTCCAGCGTGGGAAATAGGGTCTAAATATAGTCGATCTGGGCGGCGAGGGCGGTCCAGTCGGTAACGCCGTGCAGGGTCAGGCTATGGCCGCCGTCAAAGCTGAGGATCGTGTCGCTGCCGTTGGTTTGCCCATGCAAAAAAAGCACATCCCCCGGCACCAATGGCGCGTTGCCCCAAAGCATCGTCTCAAGGCTGAGACGGTCCACATCTGGGTCAAAATCCATGATCCGATCAATGTCGCCATCAAAGATAAAGGTATCGGCACCAGTTCCGCCGGTCAGAGTATTGCTACCAGCACCGCCGTTTATCACGTCATCGCCCGCCCCGCCGAATACCTTGTCCGCCCCGTTACCGCCATACAGCCGATCATTGCCACTGCCGCCTTCGATCCAGTCGTTATCATTGCCGCCATCAAGGAAATCATTGTCAGCTCCGCCATACAGGCGATCATTGCCACTGCCGGCGTAGATCAGATCATTGCCGCTACTGCCATCAAGCCGGTCGTTGCCGCTGGCACCGTCCATGCTGTCATCACCATTGCCGCCATAAAAAAAATCGATCCCGCTGCCGCCGAACAGATCGTCGTTGCCGTCGTTTCCATCGAGCCGGTCATTGCCGTTGCTGCCAACAAGGTTATCGTTGCCGTCTTCGCCAATCATCCAGTCGTTGCCCGCCCCGCCCAGCAGGGTATCGCGGTCATTGCCGCCCTTGAGTACGTCGTTGCCGTTGCCGCCCGTAATCTGATCGAGGCCATCGCCGCCATAGAACCAGTCATTACCATTGTCGCCGCTCATGGCGTCGTTGCCTGCGCCGCCGACCAGCAGATCATTGCCCGCCCCGCCGTAAAGCGTGTCGTTGTCGCCGCCCCCGTAAAGCCGGTCGTTATCATTGCCGCCAAAAAGGCGGTCTACTCCCTCTCCGCCATAAAGGCGATCAGTACCGCCATCGCCGGACAGACGGTCCGCGCCGTCATGGCCCAGCAGCCAGTCAAAG
Source organism: Loktanella sp. R86503 (assembly GCF_042466455.1). Classification (NCBI taxonomy): domain Bacteria; kingdom Pseudomonadati; phylum Pseudomonadota; class Alphaproteobacteria; order Rhodobacterales; family Roseobacteraceae; genus Loktanella; species Loktanella sp. R86503. The sequence goes on along the minus strand of NZ_JAXHCI010000005.1, from coordinate 11,050 downwards.
CCGTTGCCGCCATAGACCGTGTCGCCGTCATTGTTGCCATAAAGCCGGTCGTTGTCGTCTCCGCCCAGCATCAGGTCGCGTCCGTCGCCGCCATACAAGATGTCAGAGCCGCTATCGCCATAAAGCCGATCGTCATCGGTGCCGCCGACCACTAGGTCATGGCCCGCGCCCCCATAGAGCCGGTCGTTGCCCGATCCGCCATACACCCGGTCATTGTCGTTCACGCCGACCAGCGTGTCATTGCCGTCCCCGCCATAAAGCCGGTCCATGCCGTCGCCACCATGCAGGCTGTCGTCATCGTTCTGGCCGGATAGGATGTCGTTACCCTCTCCGCCATAGAGCCTGTCGCGGCCGTTATGGCCCATCAGCAGGTCATGGCTGCCGCCGCCTTGCAGCATGTCGCTGCCAGTGCCGCCGTAAAGGCGATCCGCGCTCGCGCCGCCGACAAGCAAGTCATCGCCGGCGTCCCCCATCAGAGTGCTGCGATGCCTGCCTGCGTAAAGCCGGTCGTTGCCATAGCCGCCGCTTAGCAGATCGAAACCAGCGCCGCCCCAGATCATGTCATCACCGTTGCCACCATAAAGGCGATCATTGCCGCTATCGCCGTTCAGTGCATCCTGCTCGTTACCGCCATAAAGCGCATCATCGCCGTTGCCGCCTTTGAGCAGATCATCACCGCTAGCGGCGACAAGAGTATCATTGCCGTCGCCGCCATACATGCGGTCGGACCCGGCGTAGGCACTGATCACATCGTTACCGCTCCTGCCCGACAGGCTGTCATTGTCGTTGTTTCCTTTAATCGTGTCAGACCGGGTACTGCCGGTTCGTACGACGCCGTTGGTCGCCCCAAGGCGGTGCGACACAAAACGGATGCCGCCGATCAGCGTGCTGCCTGCGACGGGGGCCTCGGCACCGCTGCCAGGGCTGATGCTGACCGTGCCTGCGCCGGTCAGACCTGTTGTGTCAGTCTCTGATCCGGGCAGGTTCGGGCCGGGCATGACCAGACCGGGATAGCCGGGGCGGATCACGACGGGGATACGGGCACCGCCCATCAGGTCTTCGGTGGGGATGGTGCGGTGGTCGATGGGTTGGCCGTTGGCGGAATTGACGACCAAAAGCTCTTCGCCATAGGAAATGGTGAAACCGGTGGCGGTGATCGACATGATCAGCTGATCGCGCGCGCGCAGGAAATCCCAGCCGGACAGATCGATGCGGTCGACCCCAAGTTCGAAATCCTGAATAACGTCGCGCTGGCCGTCGTTTGACAGGAAAAAGACATCCGCACCTGCGCCGCCCAGCATCACGTCCACTCCTGCGCCGTCGCGCAAGATGTCGTCGCCAGAACTGCCGACAAGGCGGTCATTGCCGCCCAGACCGGTCAGCACATCGCCGCCCGCAGTGCCCATCAGGGTACTGCCGGCGGCATGCGCGGTGATGACAGTCCCGCCCGGGCCGATGTCATAGCGCAGGCGTGTGATGCCGTCTTCTGATGCGGAGGTGACGAAGATATCAAGCACGTTGCCATTGCCGCGGGCGGTGATGGCGCTGACATTGTCGAGGGTCATATCGGCGGTGTCGGCGATGGTGGCGCGGGTCACAAGCTGGCCGTCGGGTAGCATTTGCAAGACTGTGATACCATCATCGCCGCCGCCGGCGATGACATAGACGGTGCCGTTGTGGGTCACGACCTCTAGCGCGGTGACACTGCCAAAGCGGGTGTCGCGGGTATCGAGCAGGTGATCGACGATGGTCAGCGATCCGTCCGCCTCTACCCGCAGGACCGACAGGCTGTCGGTGCCGGCGCTGGCCAGCACCAGAAAGCTGCGCCCGCCGGTCGTGCAGCTGACCAGGGCTGTGGGGTTGGAAACCCAGAGCCCGTCGGCATTGCCCATGTCATGGCGGGCCACCAGATTGCCATTGCCGGCGACGGACCAGACGCTGATGCCATTTTCTGTGGCAGAGGCGGTATAAAGATAGGTATTGCCGCCGATGCTGGCGGTGGCAGTGCCGCTGATATCGGCGGCATAGGTGCGGTTCAAATCCGGCACCAGGCGTTTGGACAGCACATGGCCGGCATCGTCCAGGGTGATCTGCGCCAGCCCGTCCTGACCGGTCAGCCCGCCATAGACGACAATATTGCCATTGCTGAGCGCGATGGTACTGGTGTGCTGCAAGGTGCCGTAGATGTTCATCGTATCTGGCAGATCGGTGCCGCCGGGCAGGGCACCGGTATTGGCCGGATCGCGCAGCACCAACCCGCCGGACAATCCGCCCCCTGTCAGCAGCTGCGTGCCGCCGTTCAAATCCAGCGCGGTGATCCAGCCGATGTCGCCGGGGCGCAGGCTGCCGCGGTGATCCTGCGTGTCGCGCAGGGACAGCCCGTTGCTGCTGATGGTCCAGCTTTCCAGCGCCCCGTCATAACGGGATGTGGCGTAAAGCTGGCCGTCCACGATCACCAGATCGCTAAGGTGAGAGACATCCGCCGCCTGCGCGCGGGCGGCGCTTGCCACGCGTGTCAATTCGCCCATGATCCGCCCTCTGTTATTCGCTGCGTCATGACCGCAGGCGTGCCGGGGCGGGGTGGTTGCGGGGCGGCGCAATCAGGGCAGGGGCGTGACGCTTGCCGCAGGTTTTAATCGGGTTTCAATCAAGTTGTGGCCATCTGCGCAGGCAAGGGGCGCGCGGCAGTCACACAATGGGCGCCAAAAGCCGCTCTTGGATGTGGCGGCGCTTGAAATTCAAGGCTATGGCGCGCAAAACGATGGGTGACGTAACCGCAGGAACAATAATGTACAGATGGGTCAGCTCTTTGTCGCGGCGCTACAAACGCGCGATGCTGCTGGGCATCGATGTGCTGCTGATTCCGGTCGCGCTGCTGGGGGCGATGCTGCTGCAGGGCAGCGCCGATCTGGTGGGCACGATCCTGGGGCACTGGCTGGCGCTGCCCTTGCTGATGGCGATTGGCGGGCTGCTGTCTAGCGTGCTGGGCCTGCCGCTGATCCAGCTGAAATCCTATGAAAGCCACGCGATCGCCCTGACCGGTGTGCATGCGGTACTGCTGGGGCTTAGTGCTGCGGTGCTGGATGATATGGCCCGCTTTGGCACGCCGCTGGCCAGCTTTATCAACTTTGCACTGGTGTATTTCCTGCTGGCCGTATCTGCCCGCATGGGGATGCTGCAGCTGCTGCTGGGGATCTACCGGCGCGGGCAGGACCAGTCCCGTGTGCTGATCTATGGTGCCGGGGCAACGGGGCGGCAGCTGGCTGCGGCCCTGCGCACGGACGAGACGGTGTTTCCCATCGCCTTTGTCGACGACAATACCAATACCCAAGGCACGATCATTCAGGGCCTGACCGTTTATGGTCCCATGGCGATCCCGGCGCTGGTCAAGACCCACGGGATCGACCGCGTTCTGCTGGCGATGCCATCGGCACCGCGCCCGCGTCAGGCGCAGCTGTCACGCAAGCTGGAGGATATGGGGGTCGAGGTGCAGGCCGTGCCATCCTTTGCCCAGCTGACCGGGCGCATGCCGCTGGTGGACCAGTTGCAGCCCGTGGTGCCCGGGCGGTTTCTGGGGCGCGAGGCGCTGGACGCGGCCTTGCCCGACAGCGGCACGACCTATGCGGGGCGGCGGATCCTGATCACCGGCGCGGGTGGGTCCATCGGGTCGGAACTGTGCCGCCAGTTGCTGGGGCGGGGCCCGGCAAAGCTTGTCCTGTTCGAAATCAGCGAACTGGCGCTTTATACCATCGACATGGAATTGCGCGCCTTGCTGCGCAAACAAAAGATCGAGATTATCCCTGTATTAGGGTCGATAACGGATGCGGCCCTGCTGGCCCGCGTGATGGCGCAGCACAAGATCCAGGTCGTGCTGCATGCGGCGGCCTACAAACATGTGCCGCTGGTGGAAAAGAACCCCATCGTGGGCATGTCCAACAATGTGCTGGGCACCCAGACGCTGGCAATGGCGGCGGATGCGGCGGGGGTGGAACGGTTTATCCTCATCTCCTCTGACAAGGCGGTGCGGCCGCAGAACATGATGGGCGCGTCCAAGCGCATGGCGGAACTGGTGGTGCAGGATCTGGCCAGCCGCAGCAAGGGGCGGACCGTGTTCACCATGGTGCGGTTCGGTAATGTCATGGGATCGTCAGGTTCGGTCATTCCGCTGTTCCAGGACCAGATCGCCAAGGGCGGCCCCGTGACCCTGACCCACCGCGAGGTCACGCGGTTCTTTATGACCATTCCAGAGGCGGCTAAGCTGGTGCTGGTGGCGGGGTCATTCGCGTCGGGCGGTGATGTTTTCGTGCTGGATATGGGCGATCCCATTCCGATCTATGATTTGGCGCGGCAGATGATCAGCGCCGCAGGTTACGCCGTGCGCGACGATGCCAACCCCGACGGCGATATCGAGATCAAGATCACCGGCCTGCGCCCCGGCGAAAAGATCCACGAAGAACTGCTGATCGGTGAAGGCCAGTTGACCACGCCGCATCCCAAGATTTTGCAAGCGAACGAGGCAGCCCTGAGTCAGATCGAGGTTGCAAGCGCGCTTAAATCTCTGCGCCGCGCGATCGAGGCGGCGGATGAGCCGGCCTTGCGCGCAGTTGTTGCCCGCTGGGTCGAAGGCGGCGCGCATTTCACGACGCAGGACGCGAAACCCAAAGCCTGATTACATTCCAAAGGAAATTTCGATGCCCCCCAAGTTTGGCACTTCTGGCCTGCGCGGCCTTGTGACGGAACTGACCGCTGATCTGGTCGCGGACCATGTGCGCGCGTTTATCGCTGCCTGCCCGGTGGGCACGGGGCTGTTCGTGGCGCGGGATCTGCGCCCGTCCTCGCCTGATATTGCGGATATGGTGATCGCGGCGGCGCGGGGCGAAGGGCTGGATGTCACCGATTGCGGCGACGTGCCGACACCGGCGCTGGCGCTGGCGTCGATGGGCGCGGGGGCGGCGGCGGTCATGGTGACCGGCAGCCACATTCCCGCCGATCGCAACGGGCTGAAATTCTATGTCCCCGGCGGAGAGATCGGCAAGGCGGACGAGGCGGCGATCCTGGCCAATCTGGGCCGGAAAAGCGCCGGTTTGTCTGGAACAGTGTCTAAAAACACCACTTCTGGCGCGGATTATGTCGCGCGCAATGTGGCGGCTTACGCAGGTACACTGCAGGGCAAGACCATTGGCGTTTACAGCCATTCCGCCGTGGGGCGCGATCTGCTGCTTGATATCGTGGCAGGGCTTGGGGCGACTGTCGTGGAACTGGGCCGCTCTGCTACCTTTATCCCTGTCGATACCGAAGCCGTCGATCCTGCAATCCGCACGCAGCTGAAGGTCTGGGCGCGCGAACATGGCCTTGATGCCATCGTGTCCACCGACGGGGACGGCGACCGCCCCCTGCTGACGGACGAGCATGGCGAGGTGATCGTCGGCGATATTCTGGGGCAGATCACCGGGGCTGCGCTGAAGGCCGATACCGCCGTGACTCCGGTGTCGTCGAATACGGGGGCAGAGGCGCTGTTCGGCCGCGTGGTGCGCACGCGCATCGGATCGCCCTTTGTCATCGCCGGCATGCAAGAGGCGGGCGGCCGCGTTGTCGGCTATGAGGCGAACGGCGGCTTCCTTTTGGGCTTTGCCGCGGATGCCCCCGCCGGCCCGCTGGCCCCGCTGATGACCCGCGATGCGGTGCTGCCCTTTGTGGCGCCGCTGGCGGCGGCGACGAATGGCCTTGCTGCGCTGGTCGCCAGCCAGCCGCCGCGCTTTACCGCTGCCGACCGGTTGCAGGATGTGCCCACGGAAAAGTCGCAGGCCTTGGTTGCGGCGTTTGACGCAGACCCCGCGAAACGGGCGGCGTTTCTGGCGCAGTTCGACGGGATCGAGGCCGGGGTGGACCGCACCGACGGGCTGCGTATGACACTGGAAGACGGCCGCATCGTGCATCTGCGCCCGTCAGGCAATGCGCCGGAATGCCGGTTCTATGCCGAAGCAAGCAGCATGGCGGCGGCGCAGGATACGCTTGCGCTGGGGCTGACGGGGCTGGCGGCGGCGCTGAAATAGGCTCTAGGCCGCACCACTTTCGGCAAGGCGCTGCAAGTCTGCGATCACGGCGCGCCCAAGGCGGGCGCGTTCAACCGCAATGGTGTCTTCGGTGAACAGGTCACGCAGCAGGGTCTGGGCCGCGGCGTAGGCGGCGCAGAAATCCGCGTCTTCGCTAGCGGGTAGGGCGCTTGCGGCCTGATCTGAGGTGAGGCCATGCAGGTTCACCCAAGACCCCGGCGGCAGGCCAAGGGTGTGTACGCTATGGGCGGGGCTGGCGTAATACAGCGGGCGGGCACCGACGGCGAAGGCGTCAAAGAACTTCTCTGACAGGTAGGCCGGTTGGTGGGTATTCTCGACCGCGGACAGGATGCGCGTGTGGTTGTCGAGCTGGCGCAGCTTATCGCCGTGCCAGTCGGTCAGATCAAACCGCGTGCCGCTGCCGGGCCAACCCGCACCCTGGCGTTGCACCTTGCCAGTTGCCGCCAAGGCCAGCCGCGTACGCCAGGAACACAGGCCGGTCATGTCGGCTTCGGGAATGGTCAGGTCATAAACCCCCGTCATGCGGTATTCGGCCATGAAAAAGGCATCGACCTGCCGCGCGGCGAACCGGGCCTGCCAATCGGCCAGGGACAGGGCGGCGTTACGGGCAAAAAGCCTTTGATAGGCTCTGATATAGCGCGGATCAGTCAGGACGAAGTAGGGGATCCGGTCGTAGGCAAAGATCGCGGAAGTGTGGTGGTTCAGCTGGTGGACGCTCCCCATGGGCAGCGCGATGACGTCATCGACGGGAGCGGGGGAATAAAGGCTGTCCCACAGCGGTTCTTCTGACAGCAGGACGGTTTTTGGGTGATCTGCGATAATGTCATGGGGGTGCCCATAGACGGTCAGGTCGGCATCCGCGTCCACCAGGGTCAGATGATTGGCCCAGAGCGGGGCCAGATGTGGATAGGCGAGGGGCGTACGCCGGGCATGCGGCCCGCGCAGCGCGATGCGCAGGGGGGCCGCGTTGATGCGGGGCGGCGCGGGGGGCGTCAGGCGGCGGCCAAAGGGGATTTGCTGGCTGTTCAATATCCGCCGCGCACCGGGGGCAGGATCGGTCAGCCAGTGGGGCAGGCTGCGTTGTAGCCAGTCTGAAGCGGTTGGATCTGCGTCTAGCAATGCGGTGACGGCACCTATCAAGGCGGGGCCGGGGCGGGGCGGTGTGGTGGCCCAGCGATCCGGGTGTTCGATTGCGCCATGGGCCCGCCGCAGAGCCCACAGGAACGCGATATCGCTGCGGGCGGTGCCCTCTGCGCGGCGCAGGGGCGTGGCGGGGAAAATCACCTGCGCCAAGATGGGATCAGGACCGCACAGCAGGCTCTGATCAAGGGTCCGGGGCAGGGGGCTGGTCAGGCGCGTGCGCCCTTCAAGGATCAGCACATGGGATGTGGTCACGACATCCAGCGCAAGGTTGGTGGCAATCCCGCCATCGCCGGGGGCGGCGGTGCCGGTGACGATGGGGGTGACGTTGACGCCAGCGGGCCAGTGGAACTGGCGCAGGCGGGTCAGGGCATCAGGCGCGCCGCTGTCATCGACAAGAATTACCTGATCGCCTGGCTGTGCCTGGGCTGCCACGTCCCGTGGCAACTGCGGGTCCGCACCGCGCAGCAGGCAGATAAAGGCAATCATGGGCGGCCTGTGATCTGTGTTTCTATCTGGGCCATTAGGGCGGGGTCAGCTGCTGCGATCTGGGGGTGCCAATCTGCGATCGTGTCCTGCAGCCAGTGGGTTAAGGCAACCTCGAATGCAGGCAGGTGGACCGGGTCTATTATACTACGGATCCAGTCTGACAATGTCAGCACAAAGCGGGTCAGGGCCACAGTCATATCGGCCGGCGGGCTTGCGGCGACGATGGGGGCCAAGGCCTCGAACACGCGCAGGCGTTCGGGGCCGGTGCGGTTGGTCAGGCGGTTCGCACCATCGGCGATCATGTGCCAGACGCAGGCACGGTCCGACGTCAGCAAACGCTGCGCGTGTAGGAACGTCAGCCAATGCAGGGTGATGTCCTGATGCACCGGGGTGTCGGCGCAGCGGATATCATGTTCGCGCAAAAAAGCTGTTCGATAGACCTTGTTCCACGGATAATTGGCGATCTGCGCCAGCTCGGGCCAGACGGCGCGGGGGGCCTCTTGCAGGGCACCGATGGCGACGCCGGCGGCGGACCAATGCGCCTCGTCCGCTGGGGGCTGTCCCCAGTGACCAGAGTTGGCGATATGGCTGTCGATATGCTTGTAAATACAAACGTCAAAGGCGGGCTGGCGTGCAAGGTCCGCCAGCAGCGGGGGCAGATCAGCGGTCGGCAGATCGTCGCTATCAAGGTAGATCAGATAAGGCGCTGTGACATGGGCTGTGCCGGTGGTGCGGGCGGCACCGGGGCCGCGGGGCGTATCGTGCCGGATCAGGGTTACATCCTTGCGGTCTGCGTCGATCACGACAGGCAGGTCAGAGCCGTCGTCTACCACGATGATCTGGGCAAATCCCATGGTGGCTACAGTTTCAATCAGGCGCGCAAGGCGAACGGCATCGTTATGAACTGGAATGACCAGCGCTGTGGGCAGAAGGGCGGCTGGGGCTGGTAGTTTTGCCTGTTTATGAGCACGGCGGATGGCGCGGACTTGAGCGCGCTGTTGTAGTTTGCGTACCGTGCGAATAACGCGGCGGGGAATATAGCGGCGCAGGCGGCTCATGCTGGCACCGTGAACAGGCGCATGGCATGCAATGCCAGATTGGCGGACCGATAGGGCGGCAACAGCAGCAGGAATTCGCGCCATGGGGCCTTGATTGGCAGATCCGGGGTGCGGTCCATCATTATCACCGCATGATGATCCGAGGTGGCGGCGTGGGACAGGATTTCGCGTTCGAAATAGCAATCCACATGGCCGTCATCGGTGCCGGAGCGCAGGCAGGCGCGGGTGACAAGCGCGGGGTCTGCGGCGCTGCGCAGCCACAGGCCAAGCCCTGCAATTTTGCCTAGATCAGGCAGATCAAGTGTCAGGCGCAGGGCGCACCACCGCCCCGGTGTTGTGACAGTACTGGTCAGGTCGATCAGCCGCCCTGCCGGACTGGACCACGACACTTCTGTGTGGGCTGCTGGATCGACGGACAGATGCAGGCCTGCCACGGGTAAGGCATCTGCCAGCGTGCCAGCAGCACCATTCAGCGCGGTCAGGGCGGTGAGCGGGGCGTTGAGTAAGGCAAGGTCTGGCTGGCTGGCGTAATGTGGCATAGCGGCGGTGATACGTCCTTTGCGTTAGTCTTGAAAGGCTCTGAACTGTGCTTGCCAAAAGGCAGGACGGGTCAGGTCGATGCAGCTTTGGCGATAGGCGCGGCGCAGGCGCGGCCAAGCAAGTCCGGTGCGCAAGATGAGCCAAAGGCCGCGCAGGCCAAGCGTAGCGGCCTGGCGTTTGTCGTGACGCACTGCGTAAGCCTTATCGCCATCCACAAAGACGGCGTGCCGCGCCCCGCAGGTCGCTTCAAGCCCGCCGCGATCCTGCAAAGGCACACAAACGCTTTGCCCAAGCCGGGTAAAGCCCGGAAGAAGGTGGCCGTTCAGTGTGAAGTACATCAACCGCCGCCAACCTGTGCTTTGGGCGGTGCTATGCAAAGGGGGCAGATCCGCAGGGCAGGGCCCCCACTGTTCGGTCTTGGTCAGGGCCGCGATCTTGGCCCGGCGATGGGCCATCGTCATGTTGGCGGTGAAATGCACGGGTCCCGTCAACACGTCCGCCCAAGCCATCAACTGGGCGGCCGCAGTGTCGTAATGCATGCGTGATATGCTGTGCAGCACTTGCCGCCACGCCAGTGCAAGGCAACCTAGCAGGCCAAGCGGGGCATCGGAACGGACCATGTTCACGACCAAAAGGTAGCGCATGTCGAGGTATAGGGTCTGAGGGCTGGCCTTGGCGGCGAAGTCATCCTGCAGGGACATCACACCGTTCAGGGTGGCGATGCGAAAGTCATTCGACAGGCCGAACCAGACATCATCGCCGCGCACAAAAAACGGATAGGGGTCATGGGTGACAGCGGCGAGGGGAAAGGCAAAATACCACCACGCGCCATAAGCACCGGAGGGCGGCGGTGCGGGGGTCGCCAGTTCCATCCGGGCGACGGCATCTGCATCACGCAGATCAACGCCAGAAAACTGCGAGCGGGGCAGTTGGTCAAAGACGGCACTGTTTTCCCACAGGTGCCAAGGGCGTGCGGTGCTGACCATGGCGCCCGCCAGTGCCGTTTTGGGGTCGGCCGCATGGCGCAAAAAGGCGGCAGTGCGGGTCAGGTTGGTCATTGGGCAGGCGGCGTCATCGTCCATAAACAGGACATGCGTAAAGGTGCCTGCGTCCCGCGCGGCGGCAAGGCCGCGGGCAAAGCCGCCTGCGCCGCCCAAGTTGCGATTGGGGATCAGGGTTAGACGCGGATGAGCCGGAAGCGTGACGCTTTGGCCATTGTCAATGATGAACAGGTGGGCACCGGTCAGCGTGCCGCCTTGCGCGGCATCCGCATCAAGAAAGGCGGTGATGCGGGCGCAGGTGGCGCGGACCGCGTCTTCGCGCTGAAAGGTCGTAATGACGATGGCCAAATCGACCGGATTGCCCAGTGGCGCGGCGGTGAAGGCGGCGTTTGTCAGGGTGGCATCGCTGCGGGCGGTTACGGACCAGCCCAGCAGACCAGTGCGCAGGTTTTCCGGCAGATCGATGCTGGTGCCTGTCGCGGTCAAGGTCACATCCGCCCGGATCAGGGTCTGGTCAGGGGTGTTTTGTGTGATGTGCCAAAGGTGTAGCGTCACATCGCCTTGGCCCGTCAGGTGTAATGCGAGGGCATCCAAGGGGCCATGTGCCGACCAATTGCCGATATTGAACAAGTTGGCATAGGTATCAAATGCGGCCTGCGCACCGGTTGGTAGCGTCAGGGTACCGTGGACCAGTGCTGCGCCTTTGGCCAAGCGCATAAAAACGCGGTCGTCATGGGGCAGTGCCGGA
>NZ_JAXHCI010000004.1:0-75842 GCF_042466455.1 Loktanella sp. R86503 | reverse complement strand
TCAAAACACGTTTAGCGCGAGATCTATATTTTATCTGTCAAACCAATAACCTACGACTCACATAAAAATTTTGAATAGAGGAGATTATTTCTCAAGCTCCCTCTTTCATGCGTGCAATTCAAGATTGGCACCTTAACACAAAGGACATTTCTGCTGAGACAAGCAATTAGGGGCATTCTACAAAGCTAAACTGCTTTTAATTGCAATAAACAGTACCATAATCCCACATCGAAGCTCACGCCATATAATTGACATATTTGACTCGTCGAAAATAGACAGGCCTTCTTCGGTAGGGCGTTATTGCAGGGGCCCGCGGTCGGCTGATATTGGGTGCGTTCTGTTCGTTTCAGAATGCTGTAAATGCCGCGCAAATTCGACGCCGATCGGCGTGACAAAATTCCGAAGCAAAGGCATCGAGTAACAAACTGGGCCGAGTATAACGAAGGCTTGCGGCGGCGGGGTGATCTAACGGTCTGGATCAGCGAAGACGCACTTGCCCTGTGGTCGGCACCACGCCGTACGACGCGTGACGGACAGCCGCACTACTCTGATCGGGCAATCGAGCTGTGTCTGACGCTGAGCCTAGTCTTCAAGCGGCCGCTGCGTCAAACTCAAGGCTTGATGCGCTCTATTGCTCGGCTTCTGGGAGTTGACATCGCAGTGCCCGATTTTTCTACCCTGTCGCGCCGCGGCATTGGGCTGACATTGCGCCCAAAGCCGAAGTCCAAGTGTGACAAACTAGTGCAACTGATTGTGGACAGTACCGGCCTGAAGATCTTTGGCGAAGGTGACTGGCTTGAGCAAAAGCATAAAGCAAAGCGCAAACGGCGCTCTTGGCGAAAGCTGCACCTTGGCCATGATCTTGTCAGGGGCGAGATCGTCTGCTCTGATCTCACCAAGGACCACATTGGTGATCCGACGGCGCTGCCAGGTCTTTTGGATCAAGTCGACAGTCCGATTGATCGGTTCTTTGCTGATGGGGCATACGACGGAGAACTAACATCTGATTTGCTTGCGGCTCGGTTGGGATCGACGATCGAGGTCACGATCCCACCTCCCAGAAACGCGATCCCGAGCCTCAGCGCGGCTTATAATTCGACGGCACGCGACCGAGCTATTGCGCAGATTAAGGCCCGCGGGAGGATGGCATGGCAGAAGTCATCGGGCTACAATCAGCGGAGCCGCGGCAAAACCAAGATGGGTCGCGGGAAGACCGTCATCGGGCCAAAGCTAAAGGCGCGCACCTTCGAAAATCAGAAAACAGAAGCCAGGATTGGCGTTCGGGTTCTCAATCAGATGACCACACTTAGCCGCCCAAGTTTTGAACGTACCGCCTGAATTCCGTCTCGGGTTGGGCGCGTTCCTACAACTTCATCATCCATGCAACATTATCGTCCAGTGGACTGTCATATGCGCGCCAGCATTCTATCGCTAGCAGTTCAGATTAAATATCCTCGGGAGCAACTCCCGCGTCCGCCAGCTGCTCGGCATCTGGCAAATCGCGCAGGCTCTCCAAGCCAAAATGCACCAAAAACTGCTCTGTCGTCACGAAGGTATATGGGGCGCCGCGCCGCGGGGCCCGCGGACCGGTTGCGATCAGATCCTGCGCATGGAGCCGCCCGATGAGATCGCGGCTAATCTCTTTGCCAAAGATGTCTTTGAGACCGTCCCGGGTAATCGGTTGATAATAGGCGACAGCCGCCAACACCGCGACGTCAAATTCATTCAAATCCAGACCTTGGCTACCCACATCAGCTGCCGCCCGGATAACATCGCTGTAGCCAGTCCGGGTGCGCAGCATCCAGCCGTCCGCGACACGGGCGATTTCAAAAGACCGGTCCGCCAGATCAGCGGCAAGGTCATCAATCAGCAGATCGACGGACACCCCCTGCCCCACCACCCGGACCAAGTTTGCACGCGAGACCGGTGACGCTGTTGCAAACAGCACGGCTTCGATCCGGCGCATCCATTCCCGCCACCGCAGAGCGGTTGGCAAGTCCTCAAGTTCCCGGTCAAAGTCAGATAGATCAGTCACTATTATAGCCCATAGAGCCGAAATGTGTCGCGGCCACTGAGCTCGCGAACCACACTTAATTTAACAAGCCGATCGCAGAGGCGCCGCGCGGCGCGGTCTGACATCCCTACTTCGGGACCGGTTAAGGCAAGCGAGGGCGACACCGCATCCCGGGTCAGAAACAGATCGACGGCAGCCGCAGTGCGCTTCGCGCGCAGTTTTGGTGCGATGGCCCTCAGTTTCGCCGCGCGGTCCCGCAGATCCTGCGACAGCGTCAGTGTCTCCGCGGCCGCTTTGCGCACCGCCGCATACCCCGCTAGCCTCAGATCGGCACCAGCCTTGCGCAGATCCCGCGCGGTAAAGTGCGCCCCGAGCAGCGGCATGATCGTATTAGCCCCCATGGCTCGCGCCAGCACAGCGTCAGCCAGGATCAGCGCAGCGTCTTCAGCCCGCGGGTGTGCAACTGTAACGGCTTCAAACACGGCACAGGCCCGGGCCACCGGCGCGCCCTGCCCGGCGTCGAGCCAGGTCGCGATGTCAGTTGGCGCGATCTCCGGCAAAACTGCATACAGGGTCCCAACCGAGATTGGCTTTGCCACCGCCTGCCGCCAGAGCGCAAACACTGCGCCAGCCGGACCGGTCTGATCGCCGGGCCGCAGCAGGTGCACCTCATCGCGCAGATTGGCCGCCCGCTCGAGGCGTCCGGCGCGGATCACACTGGCCTCCGCGGCCCCAAGCGCGCGGCGTTCCCGGACGAGCGCATGGGGAACGTCAGGCTGTGCCAGCACTAACTGCAGCGCACTCAGCGCCGCGCCCGCCAAAAAGGCTGCATCTTCAGCGGTCTCTGCCCGCGCAGAGACGATCCAGGCCGGCAGGCGGCGCGGGAACAGGGACGGGTTTTCAGGCGAGATGCGGGGCGGTAACATAGAAAGAGCATAACCAGTGGCGGCGCTTATGGCCATTATATTCGCAGTTAACCGCCGCAGCTTATCGGCGACAGCTATGTCCAATAAGTTTGCATTATCGGACACAGCGGCTTATGATCAGCGTCATGTCCCAGAACAGCCAAAAGCCGCCTTCTAAGCCATTTCACAGCCCCTTCCCCAACGCGCGCAGCGAGGGCGAGAGCGATGCGTCCTCAGAGGAGGCAAAGCCTGTGCACCAGATTGCGATGCCGGAAGCCTTAGCCGGGTCCGGGGCCCTCGACCGCCTCGTAGCAACCGCCCGTGACTACGCCCGCCAGGCGACGGCTGACAACACCAACGCCGCTTATGCGAAAGATTGGGCGCACTTTACCAGTTGGTGTCGCAGGCGCGGTGCAAATGCGCTGCCCCCAAGTCCGGAGCTGATTGGGCTCTACATTGCGAGCTGTGCCGCGCCCGAGGCGAAGGCCCCTGCCCGCTCCACACGCGCGTTGTCCGTCAGCACTATTGAGCGCCGTCTGTCCGGCATCGCTTGGCACTATCAGCAGCGCGGCTTTGCCCTTGATCGCAAAGATCGCCACATCGCGACTGTGCTGGCCGGAATCCGGCGCAAGCACGCGCGGCCGCCGGTGCAGAAAGAAGCCGTCCTGGCGGAGGATATCATCGCCATGGTCGCAACGCTGGGGTTCGATCTGCGCGACTTGCGCGATCGGGCGATCCTGCTGATCGGCTATGCGGGTGGTCTGCGGCGCTCGGAGATTGTTAGCTTGGACCACGGCAAAGATGATACCTTGGACAGTGGTGGCTGGATCGAGATCCAAGACGATGGCGCAGTGCTGTTTCTGCGCGGCAAGACCGGCTGGCGCGAGGTCGAGATTGGCCGCGGGTCGTCTGAGCTCACCTGCCCTGTGCATGCGCTCGAGCAATGGCTGCATTTTGCCAAGATTGACTTTGGAGCCCTGTTTCGCCGGACCAGCCAGGACAACAGACGCGTCCTTGATGCGCGCCTGTCTGATAAACACGTGGCACGGTTAATCAAACAAACTGTGCTTGCCGCAGGCATTCGCAGTGATCTGCCCGAGGCCGAGCGGCTTGCCCTATTCTCCGGACATAGCTTGCGGGCCGGGTTGGCGTCGAGCGCTGACGTTGACGAACGTTACATCCAAAAGCAACTTGGGCATGCCTCTGCCGAGATGACGCGCCGGTATCAGCGACGCAGGGATAAGTTCAGGGTGAACCTGACAAAAGCAGCTGGGCTATGATCGCGCGATCATTCGGTCGTTTTCTAAGGTATATGAAATGGTGATCGGCTCCGTCTTCACTCCCCTGATAGGATGCACCCACGTATCAACAGAGGGTCAGCCCTCAACTGCGCCAGTCAGAGATCCTGCAAACTGTGGCATGAGTCGAAATCGTTGACTAGCCGGCCTCGGGCAGCAATCGCGCGGGGCTGCTGTTTTGGGCGAGTATCTGAAGGGCACTGCCGAGTTGTTTAAACTGGATAGGATGAGGTGCCGTGCGAGACAATCATTCGGTCATTTCGTGCGCGTAATCGTGCCACAAATTAAGAGCATTTGACCTGGATTGGCAGTATAATATACCAGAAATTTGGTGGCGGCCGGGTCTGAATATTGTGATAGCTGGGTCGTGGGTATTGAGAAAAACTTTACCCCCTGCCGTATAGATTTAAACCGTCCCATAATTTTCTGCCGTATTCGGGTTTGTCAATGTGCCCCCTCGATCCGATTATTCGGCCCTTTGTGTACCCGGCGACCCACATTCGTTGCGAGATCGCGGATCGACCTGAAATAGCTGCTCAGCTTATTGGTGACGACAAGGAAGGACCGCCGAAATAAGCGGTCATACGCTTCGCCGCCCTCGCATTCCGGTGCCGTTGGACGAGCTTTTCCAAAGCGTCGCCATCTGCGTCAACGGTGCGCCAAGGCCAGTATTTTATGCCTTTATGTGAATCACGACCTCGTCGAGATGCCACTTATCCAGGGCACTTGGCCGATCACGACAAATACAGTCGGCGAAATGCACTTTGTAAATATTGACCCAAAGCCTAATTGTCTCCGGGCGCACAATTACGCCACGCTTGGCAAGCAGATTTTCGACATCTGCCGCGCTGAGCGCGAACCGATGATAAGCCTAAACTGCGTAGGCAATGATCTCAGAGGGGTGGAGGAGGCCGGGCATTGACGCTGGTATTTTCATGCTCCACCTTGTAGTAAAATTGGTCAGGACAAACAATTCGGCAATGCCGCGTTAACACATTTAAACACGGCAGTAAGGTTGGCCACATGGGCGGAGGCATCTTTGAGCATTGCGCAAACTCTTAATGGGTTTTTGTACCATGTTAATTTGATTACATCCAAGACCTGCACCTGACGCGGGTAATCTGAGGTAACCGTCAAGCCAACATTCTTCTTGATGATCGTATGGTTTGAAGTGTGCCGCATTTGTCTCTTGATCTTCGATGGCTAAGCAAACTTAACATCCGGTCGAGTGTATGTGGCAAGAGCATCAGTTCCCTTGCCTCATCATAGCGTCGAGGTAGGCGTTGTTGTTTTTTACACGTCCTGTGCTGGCTCTCAGAATTAGTTCGTCGAGTGCAATAAGGAGTTGCCCTGGACCTCGTTCTGTAAGGTGTTTCATGATTCTGCCTCGTTCTATTCTTAGCAATTTTCCGACATTCGCCAATATTTCGAGAACTGATTGATGATCTCTTGGTTCATGCGGGAAGAAGTCCGATATATTTTTGAGGTCCGTCCAAGCCATAATTGTCGGATCTCGGTGTTTCTGAAAGTCAGATGTGCATTGCACATCCGCTCTATCCTTTTTTATATTCAATCTTGTGGGTTCTACGTGCCGGACATTTTGTCCGTCGCCGCCGGACATTTGGTCGGGCATTGTTTCCTGAACGTCATGGTTTCCGGTCGGAAACTCTCTGATGGTCGCTCCAGCTAACTTTGCCAGCTTCATGATAAGATCTTTTATTTCGTCGGCTTTAAGAGTTGTACGGCGGAGGATGTTTCGTACGTGCTGGAGGAATGAAAGTGTCTCAACATCCTTTGCTTTGCGCAAAGCCTCGACACGAAGCGCCAATGCCTCTGCCTTGAGTGACCGTAGCTCTTCTCGGTCGCCCATAAGCTGTTCTGCGCGTTCGGTAAGTTCTCCATCTCGATCATACATTGGCTGCAGATCGAAGCCAAACGCATCTTTGATCACTCCACCATAGCGAAGAGGGAACCGTTTACGGGTTGCGCTATCCCTGCGCTGGATCAGCCCGGCAACCACAAGGTGTTCGATACACCGTCGAATCGTTCTCTCGTTCAGGCCGTTCGTTCTCTCAGACAATATTGCGTTTGAGGGAAATACGATAGTTATTGGAGCTGTTTGTCCGGCCTTCTTCGGCATGAAGCTGATCAAGGCCTGCAGCGTTACTAGGTCATTTGGTGTCAAACCGAGTTCCTTGCGAAGGGCTCGGATCGGCTCGATGACCCTGTATGGGTTCGTACTGGGTACAGAAGATCGTTCCGCCAAGGCGGGAGTGTGAGAAAATGCCTGTTTCATGATGATGTCGGCTGAAAAAGCTTCTCCGTTCACCGCAAACGGTGTTGAAAACGATTTGGCTTCGGGGTATCAATCAGGTGTCTAAGCTAATCGAGGCCCTTCGGAAGCATCGCTTTCGGGGGGTCTTTCCTTTTCTGGCCTGTCCTCCTTTCTGTTCAAATTTCGCTATCGTCTATGTCAGGACCATCAAGATCCTGATCCCTGCCGGAGACTGGGTTACCTATGGATTCCATCTTCTCTGGGGTAATGATCTGACTTAGACCAGCGGCCTTCGCGTTCGCCAGCGCGAGAAGAGCGGCCTCTGGATTATCAGTGATCCACTTATGAAGTCCATCATCGCCGTTCTTAATCGTGATGACAGCACTTCTCTTGGTGACCTTTACCGTCCCAAGTGTTGTCTGGATCGCCGATAGGGCAGGGTGCTTATGCTGCTTCAAGAGCCCTTCGAAGATCGCAAAGCGTTTGTCGGAGGGCTTCCCTGAAGCTTTGGATTCTATGAGGGCATCATAAAAATCTTGGTTTCCGGACGGAAACCCTTCATCTCGAGAGAAGCCAAGCCTTTCATAAGACTTGGCGGCAGCATACCAACGATCTCGGCCAACCCCAGGTGCCGCCCCAATCTCTTGGATGAGGTCAATCGGAATACAGGATGTGACCTGTTTCATGTGAGCAAGTCCGGTGAGCTTGCCACCGGCTTTCCTGGCTTTCTGATCAATGTTGAGTGCGTCACAGACCAACCCGTCATCTTTGCCGAAATCTATAAGAGAACGTGCAAACAAAGCTTTCTCGATCCAGCTGAGGTCTTTTCGAAAGCTGTTCTCTTGGCCCTGCGCTAGGATCGCTTGATCCTCATTCAAGACTCTGATGAGAGCCTTCGCTGGTTTGCCAATAAGTCGAAGGGCCGCTAGTCGCCTGCGCCCATAGATGATCTTGTATCGCCCCCCTTCGGGGCTTAAAAGTACCGGAATAAGCTGCCCCTGCTTGTCAATGCTTTCAGCCAGTTCGCTAATATTATCTTCGTGATCCAAGACCAGACGATCCTGAAACTCAGAATCGTCAATAAGGTCAGTACTGATTTCCTGAATCGAGGATTGTGCCGCATCTTGGAGGGAACGGGCCATTCCTGAAAGGGCAGGGGCTCGTGACTGGGTTCGAGCCGGAGAAATCGACGAGTTCTGCTGCTTTTCATCATCCTCGGGAATGTCAAATGTAACTTTGCGAGCCATCACTTGCGCCCCCATGCCGTGGTGATAAGATTTTCGATCTCCGCCACGACACCGTTGATAGACTCGATAGCGCGATCGTATGTCTGGCGATGAAAATCCGTTCTGGCTATCTCAAACAGTGTTTGTTGCGTGAGCCCAGAATCTGAAACTGCGGAAGATTTTAGGAAAGGCTGAGTAAGAACATCATCAGTGAACATAGTCCGAAGGAATGCCGCCATCTGGGTTTGGGGGCCGTCATTGGGCTCGAAACGAGTGATTAGAAATCTCATGAAGTCCCAGTCAGGCGATGCGCCCACATCAGCAATTGTTGCCATGAGGCTGGATGTGAGCTGCAAGAATTGGGCCATCGATGCGACGTCAAGCATGCTTGGAATGACAGTGACTACTAGTGATGTCGACGCTACCAAAGCCGATAGTGTGGTGAACCCGAGTTGGGGTGGGCAGTCGATGACAACAATGTCGTAGTCTGTCTCGACTTCATTAATGCACAGGGCAAGCCGCTGATAGAACGGCGGTCTAATATTGTTTTTAAGGGCGTGTGCAGTTTCGGTCTCGAACTCAGAGAGCAGCAAGCCGGCTGCGGCTAGATCGAGGTTGTAGAAATACGTTTTGCGCACAACGTCACTAAATGGAATAGGATCCTCGTACCGGAGGGCATCGTACACCGTTCCAGCCTCAGGGAAATCGATTTCCGGCCGGAAACCAAACATAGTAGTCATTGAGGCTTGTGGGTCGAGATCAATTGCCAGAACTCGATAACCATCGAGGGCCAGCTTTTGGGCTAAATGGATTGCCGTTGTCGTCTTCCCAGCACCACCTTTGAAGTTGGCGATCGAAATGATCTGGATTTGCTCCTTATCCCGACGACGAGGAACTATATGCTGGAACTTGGTGCTTGATCGGGCAATTTCGTGGCGCGCTATATCGATCTGTTCTGCGGTGTAGAACCTGCGGCCGCGGGCGTCTGTCTCAATATCACCGAGATTCAGTTTGTCCTCGAAAAACATTTTTCGCAAAAAATCTTGGCTTACCCCGAGGATCTGGGCAACTTCCATGGATGAGAAGCGTCTGAGAGACTTTCGTTCATCAGGTAAAAACGACTTGCGCATATTTACATCAAGCGATTTGCTTAGACGTGTCGCCATCGTTTGGATCTTTTGATCCATTCTGATCCGCTGCTGGTTCATGCCCGTCCCGCCGCCCGTCTTCAGGGTCTATCTTGATAAGGAACGCAAAACCGCCGGAAACTAATGGTTGGCGTTCTTTCGCGAAAATGTCAGGAAAGCGTTGGACAGGCAAGGTTTTTTTTAAATGGTGGGCCGGTACTATATGAAACCTTTCATTCACAATGGCTTATGCTGCTTTGCGGCCTCGGCGTGTCAAGTTCTTGTGTTGCTGCTATCTGTCGAACGCGAGATGTATCCGATTCACATAGGCTGTTTTGCTTCCAAAGGACGAATCCAAGTCTCTTATACTGTTCCCAGCTTTTTATCTTGATCCAACCGCATTGTCGCCGAAGACGGTGCCAGCGTGTGGGCGCAAGGGCCGTGCGTTCGTGCATCGCCTACAGCCGATGACGATAGCATGAAGTGTGATGTCGGAATATACGTTGTTGATTGTCACTGAGAACTGACCCGGTAGCCCCATAAATTGTCACTGAGAATTTACCCATGTGAACACACTTCCCCGACGGTTTTGGTTGGGGGGATCTGGAATGATCGACATGGGATTTTTGAGTGTCATTCGACGCTGGGCATTGCGTGACAAAATGCCAATCAGGGAGATCGCCCAGCGTACGGGTTTGTCTCGGAACACGATCAAGAAGTATCTGCGTGAAGGTGCGGTGGAACCGCAGTTCAAGACGCCCGAGCGTCCAAGCAAGCTGGATCCCTACGCGGATCGGCTGTCAGCCTGGCTTTTGATCCAGGCGCGGAAGTCACGCAAAGAGCGGCGGACAGTGAAGCAAATGCCTGCTGATCTTGTGAAGCTGGGATATGATGGCTCTTATGAACGCGTGGCAGCTTTCGCCCGGGCATGGCGTGAAGATCGGCATCGAGCGGAACAGACGACGGGGCGCGGCACCTACGTGCCTTTGGTGTTCGCGCCCGGTGAAGCCTTCCAATTCGATTGGAGCGAGGACTGGGCCAACATCGGCGGTGGGCGCGTCAAACTTCAGGTCGCGCATATCAAACCGTCACACAGCCGTGCGTTCCTTGTGCGCGCTTACCCGCCGCAAACTTATGAGATGCTGTTCGACGCTCATTGTCATGCGTTCAGGGTTTTTGGCGGCGTCCCTGGACGTGGCATCTATGACAATGTGAAGACGGCAGTAGACCGCATTGGCAAAGGCAAGCAGCGCGACATCAATGCACGCTTCAAAGCTATGGCCAGTCACTATGTCTTTGAACGGCATTGCCAAGTTATTCAGCCGGCATGATCGGGCTATTTCAACACCATGAAAATTCCAACCAGTATGCTGCGCCTGAAGGACTTTCGGTTCCCTCGGGAAATCATCACATACGCTGTTTGGGCTTACCATCGCTTCGCAATGAGCACGGCCGACGTCGAAGACCTGCTGGCCGAGCGCGGTGTGATTGTCAGCCGGGAAGCGGTCCGGTTGTGGGTCAATCGCTTTGGTCGACATTCGCAAATTGCGTCCGGCGCGATCATCCTCGCCCCAACGACAAATGGCATCTGGATGAGGTCGTTATCTCGATTCGAGGGAAGAAACATTGGCTGTGGCGCGCCATCGACGCGGAAGGGGACGTCCTCGACATTCTCGTGCAAACGCGACGTAACGCTAAAGCTGCAAAGCGGTTTCTTCAAAGGCTGATCACTCAGTTCGGCGAACCGAGGGTCGTGATCACCGCCAAGCTGCGCAGCTATGTCAAGCCGGTCAAAACATTGGCACCGGACGCTGACCACCGCGCCCATAAGGTATTGAACAACGCCATCGAAGGATCACACAGGCCGACCCGCAAGCGAGAGAAGATAATCGGCCGGTTCAAGTCACATCGGCAGGCTCAGAGATTTCTGTCCGCTCACCATCAGATCAACCTGATTTTCCGTCCCCGCCGATTTCAACTTACCGCAAACTCATACCGACACGCCCGAGCTGACGCGTTCCGCCTCTGGGCAGAATACACCATCGAGATGGTGGCGTAATTTGCAGACAAGCAACACCCTACGACACGCGGCCAACAACTTGGCAGTGCCGAAATCCTGTTCATCTGCCAACTCTTCGCTGCCGCCTGATCCACAACGTTCGCGCGGCGCTAACCTCTATTCAGCAAGTTAATGCAACAGTCCCCGTCACATCTAGGTCGTTCAACCCTGCGGGTATTCAGTAATGGAACCGCAGTTGCGCAATCTCTAGGCTTTGGCCATCGCCAGCTCCACTGACCCGGTAGACCATTCGATCTTCCTTAGAAATCCGTCGTGACCACCAGCCGGTCAAATCGCCCTTCAAAGGTTCCGGCTTGCCGGTTCCTTTGAAGGGGGTCCGCTTGCATTGTTTGATCAGCTCGTTGATCCGGTCACGTACCTTGTCGTTGGTGCTGACCCAGTATTGATAGTCTTCCCAGGCCTGATCGGAAAAAACCAGCTTCACTCGGTCAGCTCACGCTCTTCGCCAGTTCCAGCATCGAGTTGCGCGATCGACGCGCGCAAGCGGGATGCGTTTTTCGGTGTGGACAAGAGGTGCAACGTCTCGTTGACGGCGTTCCAAGTGTCTAAGGACACGACCACAACGGACTCGCCCTTCCTGCGCGTCACGACAACTTCCTGCTTGTCGTGGATCGCTCGATCCATGACGCCCTTCAGTTGAGCTCGTGCGTCTGAGTAGGTCATAACATCCATCGCGACTCTCCTTTTTGTCGCAATCTTATATGTACAATATTGCGTACAAGTAAAGAGGGTGCGCCAAACAAAGGGTCACATTGATGCGAAGCTCATGAAGATAGAGCGGACCTTCGCGCAAGGCGCGGCGAATGACGATTCCGAGCCCAAAGTTTGCTTATGCTGCGCGTGGGGCGAATGTCAGCTTCCGTGTAATTCATCGCGCCCAGGTTCATTCGGGTCATTGGAGAACAGCGCGATCTTGTTGCCGTGCGGGTCATGAAGATAGCCGACATAAAAGTGGGGGCCGTATAACGGACGAAAACCAGGCTGCCCATCGTCAGAGCCGCCTGCGGCCAGCGCAGCGCCATGAAGGTCACGAACCTGGCTTTGTGATCGCGCCTGAAACGCGACCATGACACCGTTCCCAGCCGAGGCAGATTGCCCATTGAAGGGGGATTTAACGTAGAAATCTGGCTGAACGGGGGGCTGACCTGGCACTGTAGGCAAGATGTAGCTCAGGTCTCCGTGATACTCTTCGAGCCCATAGCCCAGAGCTGGGAGGAACGCCGAGTAGAAGCGCTCTGCCTTCGCCAGGTTATCCGCGCCAACGGTGACGTAAGCTATCAATTTTAGCAAACGACAGGTTCTCCGGCCCGAGCAGCGGAATTGCATCGACGCCCGACCAGTCGGTATTTGTCAGGAGACGCGCGGCGACATCGGCAACATCTGCCTTTGCCACGTGCGGAAGCTTCAGGTCGCCGGCGGTGGGCTGATAAAAGGTGTGGCTCTCACGTATTACGCCCGCCTGGCGCAAGAGGTTGTCCATCAGGGACGCACAGGCTAGCGCGCGATAGGCGACTCCCGTTTGGGCAATCATGTCGTCCATGTGCAGGCTTGCGGTGACATGGCCCGCGGGTTTCGGCCAACCCCGGCCAAGGTCCGAGATGCCGACCACTTGGCGCACCTGCGAGCCAGCCAGTGCCTCACAGAACGGGCGGCTGAAGTCGACGTAGGCTTCCTGTGCGCTCGCGCTTGCCGGTGCCCCAGGTGGCAGCCAGAAAACGCTTTCGACCTGCGCGATGGCTTGCGCGATGACGGACGTATCGCCATGGGAGCCTTCAACTATATCGACGCGGCCCAACAAATTGCGCGGCATTTTTGCTGGATCGCGACAGGTCCATCTATGCGCTTTCTGCTGCCGCCGTGTTAGGAAAAATATCTTCGCCCGCAGCTTCTAAGTCCTGAAGCCGATTGATAAGGCGCTCCCGAAGATCGCATTCGACCATGAATGACGTATTTGGATCCGCGCAAGACAGACCAAAGGTCACCTCTTGGCCGAATACATCATGGTCTGTCACGACAACCATATGTTCGTCTTCAGTGCCAAGCTCATTTGCGTCCATTTCCTTTATGACATCGAAAAAAATGTCGCGCAGCTTCGACACGTCGGTACGATGTTTGACCCTTATGGCAATCAAACGCTTCATTTTTGCTTCTTTAAGGGTCCAGTTTTCGAACGCCTCGGCGACGAATTCGGTAACGGGGACAATCAGACGCACACCAGTCCAATCGCGCAGTTGAACGTAGGTAAAGTTTATGCGCTCGACATGGCAAATATGATCTTTGTATAGCACTTTGTCACCAATCCGGGCAGACTGATTGATGGCTATCTGCATTGAGGACATGATGTTCGACAGGATCTCTCGGGCTGCAAAGCCCAATATGATTGTCATCGCGCCCGCAGATGCCAAAAGCGAGAACCCGAATGTGCGAAACATATTCGCTTCCGTCAGGACAATTCCGGCACCCACTACGAAAATGATGACGATCAGAATACGCCGGGCCAAGGCAATTTTAGTCGCCATTGCCCGCCGTTCGTCCTGGTTCACACTTTTCAAATCATCGTCATCAAACTGCACAAGGTGATCGATAATCCGGTCGACGACATTCACGACAAGGATAAGAATTGAAAGCACATAGCCAAGCGCCAGCAGTGGCGTAATAACCGCAGAGATTACGCCGGAAAAAACAAAGATTGAGCGAAAGGTCGCAATGATTGACGTTGTGACGAAGATGACAGCCGGCATGCGGGTTGAACGCACAATCCGTGTCATGAAGTCGCGATCCGCCTGATAGGCAACACGCGAAAGCCCTTTGTAGGTCAAAACACCGCCAAGCGCCGAAAGTAGCAGCATAACGGGCAGTCCGATCACCTCCCACCACATCAGGTTCCAGAACGCATCTTGGCGGGCCCATGACGGCAGAGACTGCTCCATTTCTGACGGACCAAGATGGTCATGCAGTTTTGCGATATTGCTGACGGTTCTTGCCGAAAAGACCCAGACCGGTTCGGCGTCACCTGCTTTTATACGGTCAAGCCGCATAGGGTAGGGACGGTCATCAATGGTCAAAACCCAAAGTAGGATAGAACGCCGCGTTTGTCCGGCGACCGCGCTGTTGGTGGTTGCATTTGCATCCATGCCGTCCGGCCGATCGATAAGATCAGCCCAATTGATGACCACATTCCGGTCTATCACTTCGAAAAGCGCGGCAGCAAGCGCGGGGCCGTCTTCGCGTTGTCTTTCCTTGGGGATATTTGACAGATCCAGCAGGTGGGCTGCCTGATCAAAATCCCGAACCTCAGCCAGATCAATCAAGGCTTCCATCGTACCGCGCGGAGAGCTGCGATCAACTGAATCAGATACGTCGCTTAGACCGACATTCATCGCATCTTCTTCAAACACGGCGTCCTGAGCGAAAGAGCTGCCCGGGACGCCGATAGAGACAGTAAGAGCGAATATCAGAAAAAGGCTTGCGATGCGGAACATGCGCACCCAACAGGCCCCGGGTCTAATAGTTCCCATATATATTTTGAGAAATTCATCCCGCATTTGCAGCAATAGCGATGGAATGGACAGCTGCGATAATGCGATAAGGCTAGTAAGGTCCCGTCTTGGCATACCCAGATGGGCACATCGGAATTACATTGAACCAGCATCATGTTGGCAGCCCTGCGCTGACCACGGACCGAAGCATGAACCCGGGTGATCTCCGACGAAGGCGGCAGTGATAAAAGTACGGCTCAGAAAGAACCCGTATCAAACCGCAAACAGGCGGCCGGACGCGCATGTCAAAAAGCCCTTGACTGAAAGGTCCCCGTTACCGAAGTCCTGAGCCTAGTCGATTTTTTGCCCTCGACTTGATTGCCATTCACAGTGAATTCCGACGTATCCTGAAGCACCAGCTCGCGCACGGATGGTTGGAAAGCGTGCATCTTGCACAAAAAATGAACACGTAGCAAAACTGCGAACAAATCAGCGTTAGTTGTATTTTTATGAAACATCCTTTGGTTTTATCGAGATTGATATCCAACTTTAATCAACCATGATGGAAAAAATCTTGTGCTCCGCCAACAATCTGTGGCGGTCACCCATCCCGGAAGGAAGCAACATGCAAACCAAATTCTCACGTCGACATCTTCTTGCGACAAGCGCTGGACTGGCTGCAACTTTGGCCATGCCGTCAATCGTGCGCGCTCAGCCCCTTGCGGGCAAAGAAGTGCGCCTATTGACGTGGTCTGACAATACTGGCTTGGCCGTTCTTGATCACATCGCGAAGCCCTTTGAGGAAAAGACCGGGGCACGCGTCATCGCAGATCGCACGGGTTCGACGTCAGAAATGGTTGCCAAGTTGCGCGCAGCAGGCGATCGCCCGCAATATGACGTTATCACTCTTGCCGGTGTGGGCGGTGTAGAGCTGGCCGGGGACGGGTTGCTTGCCAAGCCGGACCTCGACATGTTGCCCAATCTGGAACAGGTTGATCCGCGGTTTCGGACTGGGGCCGACGGTCACGGTATCGGCTACCTTCTTTGGACTGGCGGCCTGATCTACAATACCAAAACATTCGCTGAGCCGCCGACGTCCTATGCTCAGATGTGGGATGCGGCGCATAAAAATCGCCTGTTCTTGCCGCCTGCGACTTGGACCGATGCGCTAGATACCATCTTTGCGACTGGCAAGATGATCGGCGGCGATGGCACCAATGCTGATGAAGCTTTCGCGAAACTGGCAGAATTGCGTGACAGCATTCTGACGTTTGGCGAAAACCCTGCACAGCTGTCCGAGTTGTTCCGATCTGACGCCCTCGATATCGGCGGCGTCTATGCGCCTGCGTTTTATGCCAAGGAATTAATGGACCCTGCAAATTCCAACATGGGTGCTACCTATGATATGGACGAAGGTTTTTACGCAGATCTAATGTATACGATCACACCCAAATCTAAACCGGGTGACGATGATGTGGTACACGCATTTATCGACTATACGCTTGATGCGGAAGTGCAGGGCATCATGGCCGAAGCTGTGCTAAACGGCCCCATCAACCAAAACGCCATTATGTCAGAAGCAGCAAAGGCCAGCCCGTTCATTATCAAACCAGAACAGATGGGCGAAAAAGCCGTCGTCCAGGATAAAGCATTCATTGCAGATGTGCGCGAAGACTGGATCACTCGCTACACCCAAACCTTGTCTTAACCAGTAAACAGTCGCAGGACCCTCAAAAATGAGCATACGGCTATCCCGAACCAGAGCGCTCGTATTTTCCCTACCAGCATTCATCGCGATATTACCGTTTTTGGGGGCCTGCTTTTTCATATTCCGCTTTTCCCTATCGGGTGAAAAAGGCGCAATCGACGGCTGGTCAATCCAGCCCTATCTGGATCTGATGACGCCCTTCTTCGGGCGGTCAGTCTGGTTGACGTTGAAACTTGCGTTCATCGCGACAGTCTTTGCCATGCTACTTGCGGTCCCTCTGGCATTTTTGCTGACATCGCTTCGCAGCCCTCTGGCAAGGCGCGCACTGACGGTCACGATTCTGTTGCCGCTGATCCTTAATCTACTGGTGCAGGCTTACGGCTGGATTTTGCTGTTGGGGCCAAGCGGGGTTTTAAACTCCACCCTGCGAAGCCTTGGGATTATCGACCGCCCGATATTTTTGCTGTTCAATGAAACCGGCGTCCTACTTGGCCTGATCCAGACATCGCTGCCTTTGGCCGTTTTCCCAATTGTCAGCTCTGTGCGCGGACTGTCCCAAGAGCATTTGGAGGCCGCTAGTTCGCTAGGCGCATCCCAATGGCGCACATTCTTTGACGTGACTGTACCACTGCTACGCCCTGGCCTGTTTGGGGCGGCGTCGATTGTCTTTGCATTCAATGCTAGCGCATTTGCGATCCCGCTTCTGCTGGGTGGTCGCCGCGTACAGATGATGGGTGTCGCGATCCGTGATATGATCTCTCCGCTATTCGATTGGTCGGGTGCAGCCGCTGCAGGCATGATCCTGATCTTTCTAACACTGATAGTCTTGGTCTTCTCGTCGTGGCTGGTGCGGATCACGTCAGAAAATGTGAGGCACTGACATGCGCGTAGGACTTCTACCAACAGAGGGCGGCGGCACTTACCGCTTTGCCGTCATTGCGCTGGCAATCGTCGGAATTCTGATATCCTCCTTGCCAGTGATCGTTGTAACGATCATGTCGTTTTCAGCGGCCGACAATACCGGTTTCCCGCCAGAGGCGCTATCGTTGCGCTGGTACGGCGAAGTCATTGCACTTTTCACCAACGAGGACGCGTCAAGCGCGCAGTCGGTCGTGGATTCCACGCTAACCAGCCTGCTGGTCGCAGTCATTGTCATGGCGATTTCAACGCTCGTGTGCATTCCTTTAGCCTATGCCCTCGCCCGCGGTGACCGCCGCATTCGCGCCGGCATGGAACTGCTTTTCACGCTACCGCTGGTGTTTCCGCTGGTCATCCTTGGCATCGCCTTCTTGCTGATTGCCGAAAGCCTGCGGGTGGATATCGGCATCTGGCGGATCATCATTCCGCATGTCGCACTGGTCCTGCCTTTCGTGCTGCGCAACTGCCTTGGTGCCATGAGCGGTATCAGCGTCGAGCTTGAAGAAGCCGCCGTGTCCTTGGGTGCCTCGCCGTTGCGTGCAATCTGGGATGTCGTCATTCCGTTGATGAAGGCCGGCATCCTGGCCGGTCTGATCTTTGCGCTGATCATCAGCTTTAACGAATTTACGATCACCTTCTTCATGTACACGATCGACGTCAGCACTTTGCCGATCTGGATGTACAGCCGAACCGTGTCGTCGCTTGATCCGTCTACACTAGCGCTTTCCGTGTTTATTATTTTCGCCGACGTATTGCTGATCGTGCTTGTAGACAAGCTGATCGCTGGTCGCGCGAGCCTCTTTTGAAAGGGCCAACACCTTGACCACGCAAAATACTCACCTTCACATTGACGGTATTTCTAAGAACTTTGGTGACGTAAAGGCACTGTCCGATATCGATTTAAAAATCGAACGCGGGTCGTTTGTATGCTTGCTCGGGCCGTCCGGCTGCGGCAAGACCACGCTCTTGCGGATCATCGCCGGGTTCGAGACGGCTTCAACCGGTCGGCTCATGCTGGACGGCAGCGACATCGCGCAAACGCCACCACACAAGCGCGGGTTTGGCATGGTGTTCCAGTCGCTCGCACTGTTCCCGCACATGAGCGTCGCACGCAACATCGCTTACGGGCTCAAGTTGCGCGGTGTCAGCCGCAAAGAGCAACGTGACCGGGTAGAAGAGTTGCTGAACGTGATCCAATTGCCGTCAATTTCTGATCGGCCTGTGTCGGCGTTGTCCGGTGGACAACGTCAGCGGGTCGCAATTGCCCGCGCTTTAGCTATCCAACCCAAACTGTTTTTGCTCGACGAGCCGTTGTCAGCGCTGGATGCCAAGCTTCGCGACAACATGCAGATCGAGCTGCGCCAATTGCAGCAGAAATTTGGTGTGACCACAATTTTGGTTACACATGACCAGCATGAGGCGATGATGTTGGCGGATGAATTGGTTGTGTTGAAGGATGGCGCTGTAAGGCAGGCTGCAGCACCTTCGGTCGTCTATCAGCAGCCAGCTGACAGCTTTGTTGCCGACTTTCTGGGGGCGGCCAACTTGATCGACGCGGGGATCTATAAAGGCGGCGAAATACAACTGCTTGGCACCACGACGAAAGTTAAGGCCCATCACCCCCAAGGCACAAAGCTACTAGCCGCTGTGCGGGCCGAGCATATTAAGCTGCGGCCAGCGTCTTCGACGCAGCACGCGCCAATCGGGACCATCGCGTTTATGCGTGACCTTGGTCCATCGACCGAACTGATCGTTGACGTGAATGGAGAGCGGCTGCGTGTCCGTTGCGCCAATGCCGAATGTCAGGGGCTTGAGATTGGATCGCAGGTCGCTATCGCGGTCGACCCGGCACAAATGTCGCTATTCAGCGCGGCGTAACGACGAACATCTAATCGGCGGCCAAACACCTGTTGGCCGCCGATGGTGTTGACAAATCAGCGGCGGGGCGCTATGCTTTTGCAGCAATAATCATAACTTCGACCATATATTCTGGTGCAACAAGACGGGATTCGACGCAAGCACGCGCAGGCGGATTGGCTGGGTCAATCCAGTCGTCCCAAACGGCGTTCATGTCACTAACATGCGCCAGATCCGCAATCCAGATCGTAGCGGACAAAATGTGCGATTTGCTGCTGCCAACAGATGCCAGCAACCGGTCAACCTCTGACAGCATATCAATCGTTTGGGCGGTTACATCTGCCCCCGTCCCGACCTGTCCGGCAAGATAGATAGTGTCGCCATGTACGACCGCTTGGCTCATGCGGCTGCTTAGTTCACTGCGTGTAATTGACATTTTTGTTAACCTTTTTGATTTGTTCTGAAGGGGGAAAACTGCATCAAGCTCAGAATCTCGAACAGCATTTGTGCACCATTTTGAGCGGTGTTTGTGGTTGGATCATAAGCGGGGGCCACCTCGACCACATCACCGCCGACAAGGTTGGCACCTTTCATACCGCGAATGATTTTCATCGCTTCGCGGGTCGTCAGCCCGCCGACCTCTGGCGTGCCAGTGCCCGGGGCAAACGCGGGATCTAGGCTGTCGATATCGAACGAGAAATATGTAGGCCCGTCGCCGATCACGGCGCGCGCCTGTCTGATAATATCGGGAATTGCGGCTTCTGTGATATTGCCGCCTTCAATCACGGTCATCCCGGACATCTCCGAAAACTCCCAAATGTATTTTGCAGCGCCGCGAATGCCGATCTGGATCGTCCGTTCGGGGTCTAAAACACCGTCAAGCACCGCATTGCGAAACGGGCCACCATGATGGAATTTTTCGCCCTCATAAGAACCGCCCGTATCGCAATGGGCATCAATGTGGATCATGCCGACCGGACCATTGGCACCGACAGCCTTTAGAATTGGATGACTGATGGAATGATCGCCGCCAACAGCCATCGGAATGACGCCCTGCGCCACGATGCCCGTTACAAATTTTTCGATGTCAGCGTGACTTTGCGCAAGGTCAAACCTGCTTTGGAAAGGGACGTCACCAATGTCGGCAACCACCATTTCATGTATCGGTGCGCAATCGAGCGCGTCATTATAAGGGCCAACCCTTTCAATAGAACGCAGGGCACGCGGGCCGAACCGTGATCCGTTGCGATTGGTTACGCCAAGGTCCATCGGCACGCCGTAAAGTGCGACATCAAGGTCCGATATGCTTACCCCCTCAGCCCAATTTCGGTGCGGCGCATCCAGCAGCGTCGGCATCCCAGAATATGGCGCTGGTCTACGGCCGCCTTCGGAAAATATCTTGTCCGCGATCCTTTGAAAATTTGGGTTTTGCAACTCGCCGCCCGTTGCATCGGCAAATGTTTCCCGCAACTCAGCAAGTCTGTTTTCGGACCAAGTCATACTACACCTTTTTGTTTTTCACCTGATATTACCTCGCTATTTGTGTGATATTAAATTTGAACATTCGGAACTTCTGTTTCATATTGATACAACTTACGCGACCAAAGGAGCATCGTAGTTGGCACGCCGCAAAAACGCCTTTTCTGGCAGGATAAACGATGTCGATCTGCGGTTGATGCGTGTCTTTAAGGCCGTCATCGAATGCGGTGGCTTGTCCGCAGCCCAGACCGAATTGGGTGTAGGACGATCAACGATTTCCCGGCAAATTTCCGATCTGGAGACGAGACTAGGTCTGCGCTTGTGCCACCGTGGAAGAAGCGGCTTCTACCTGACCCAACAAGGGCGGCAAGCGATTGATTATATAGATAAGTTTCTTATCTCAACGGATGATTTTGCGTCCGGGATTGCCAGTATCAGCAATAAGATGGTTGGAAATATTGAAATTGGTATGATCGACTTCACAATGTCGGATATTAAGAACCCGCTCATTTCCGCGATGCAGAAGTTTCAGGAAATTGCCCCGGACGTGTCAATTAATCTGATGACGGGTTCACCCAACGAAGTTGAACGGGGCATTATCGACGGCAAGCTGCACATCGGAATTATTCCCGATTATCAGCGTCATCCCAGCTTGGACTACATCACGCTCTACGACGAAGATGTCGGGCTTTTTTGCGGTGGCCGACATCCGTTGGTGAAAGCGATCGAGCAAAACGTCACGTTGACCGCAGACATGATCTGCAAACACAAGCTGGTCCACAGAGCATATTTTGAAAGTGAACCCCTGCGGCAGCGCAAACAGAAGTTTCCAGTGGGCAGCACCGTCTATCAGACAGAGGCAGTGCTCGCCCTTGTGCGCAGCGGAGTATACTTGGGCTACTTCCCTAGGCACTGTCAGGACCTGATGCGCGGTGAATTTTTTGAACTTCTGCCTGACGTTTTCGGATACTCCACTCCAATATGTGCTCTCTGGCGGGCTGATAGAAAACACTCTCTTATCCTACAGGATTTCCTTCAATTACTCAGCCAAGAACGTCCTGCAATATAATCTGCTTTAGTGCCTTGAATGTGACGGCTGGCGGTAATTTCAAAAGCATCTTGGTTCAGTTTAAGGCACTCATGGCCGATTTTGATCAAATCGAGGCACTTGAAGCAGATAGGGCATTGCAAACTTGAAGTGATCAGGCGGAATTGCCAAGTTGTTTGGCCGGACCGATTTGGCTACGGGGTGGAACATGAAATTACCAGCGTCAATGCCGCGCCTGAAGGGCTTTCGCCACCCTCGTGAGATCATCGCCTACGCGGTCTGGACTTATCACCGGTTCGCGCTGAGCACGGCAGATGTCGAGGATCTGCTTGCCGAGCGTGGCGTGATTGTAAGCCGGGAAACAATCCGGCTTTGGGTCAATCGTTTCGGCGCGCATTTCGCCGACTTTATTCGTCGCGATCGGCCAAGTGCCGCGGACAAGTGGCATCTCGACGAGGTGGTGATCCCGATCAATGGCATAAAATACTGGCTCTGGCGCGCCGTTGACGCAGATGGCGACGTTCTGGACATTCTCATCCAGCCGCGCCGGAACGCGAAGGCGGCGAAGCGTTTCCTGAAGCGTTTGATCGCTCAGTTTGGCGCTCCTCGCGTTGTCGTCACCGATAAGCTGCGCAGCTATTTCAAGCCGATCCGCGATCTTGCGCCGAACGCGGATCACCGGGCACACAAAGGGCTGAATAATCGAATCGAGGGGCCACATCGACCGACCCGAAAGCGGGAGAAAATCATGGGACGGTTTAAATCTCCGCGGCAGGGGCAGAGATTTCTTGCTACCCACGACCAGATCAACACAATCTTCAGACCCCGCCGCTACCGAATTTCCACCATTTCATACCGCCATTCCAGATCAGATGCTTTCCAACTGTGGGCCGACTACGCACTCGAGATGACAGCCTGATCGTTGCGTACAGCACCTCTTGCTATCCACATCAAACAACTTGGCAATGCCCGCAGAGTTGATCCGGTCATCGTAGCAGCTATCTGGTGTGAAACATGACGCGGCGAATGGCGGCTCCGAGCTCGTTCTTCCAATTTCGATGTCATGCTACCGAAATGTAATTCTGAAGGGCATGGCGCGTCATCCGCCACATCCTTCAGGAATCGACCGACTATTCGGTGATCGTCAAACGGCATAGCAAGGTATTGTCTTGCTTCAGGCTTTCGCCCCAAACCAGTTCTGCGCTGTCGTTCCATGTGACTTCGTCATATCCGTCCTTCGGGCTGACGTCGGCGGCGGAATGGACGATTGCGGCGGGCCAATCGCTGTCATCGAAATCGGGTGCAGTCCAGTCTGCGGGAATGTCAGTGGCAACAAATCCGCAAGCTCCTTCCCCTGCGACGGGGTTTGCTGCATCGGCGCAAGACGGCTCTACCGGAGCGAAGTGCACGACAAGGCACTTCATATCCGCATCAGTCACGGCGAGCGTTTCGCCCGACACCGCGTCCTTGAACTGGGCAATCATACCGCCGTCGCCCATTTGCTGGTGATCCGTGCCGATATATTCCAGACCAGTGTCGTTTTCCTTAAAGTCTTTTGCCTCAATAGCGATCACTGCTGGCAAATCGACCGAGAAGGTCGCCGTTTCTTTGTTGAAAGACCGCTCTGTCGTGATCGGCACGGAGTCTTCAAGGACCACCTCGCCGTTGGCGGACATAGTGAACCAGTTATCAACCCAAACGTCGGCGGTGATGTCCCGGGTTTCGGCCTGAGCGGCGCAGGCTGTTAGGGCTGCTACTGTCGCGAATATAAAGCGCATAATGTGTCCAATCGTGTCAAAGGTGTCGTGATTTAGTTCAGGAAAGTGATGGAGTCGCCGGTAAGCACGTGGCCCTTCAGCGCGGCCATGACATCAGCCCAAACAATACTAATGTCGTCTTGATCCGGCAGATCAGTAAGCGGCGCATCAAGAGCATAGACCCAGATCGTATACTCATGGGTACCGGCACCGGATGGTGAACAGGGCGGCGTATAGCCCGTCGCGCGAACATCTTTGTCGCTGCCCTCTACCCCCAAGGACTCCGGATTGCCTCTCGCCACGCCGTCTGCACCTGCGGGAATATTCCAGACCAGCCAATAGTGGCTCGGCTCGTTTACACCCGGATAGGTGCCAACCGGATAATGTTGCATGACAATGGCATAGGCTTGCGTATCAACAGGTGCATTGTCCCATGACAGCGGCGGCGAAACGCCATCCCCACCGCTGCGCGTGCAGCGCAGATCATCAGGCAAGGGGGCACCATCAATAAATGCGGAACTGGTGACGGTGAAGTTGGCGGCCTCTGCATGGGCGGCTTCGCCGGGCTTTGGTGGCGGCGTTTGCTGCGCAGCGGCGGGCAATGCGGTCGTGCAGCATAGCAGGGCTATGATCAATGCAGGAAACCGGGTCATTCGCGGCATAGCTCCTGTTCGAATAGCGCCCCACCGTTCGTCACGGTGCGTGTTTCGAAGTTATAGCAATTCTCGGTCCCGGACGGGGCGTATTTGATGTAATAGTCGCCGCCCTGATAACGATAGGTCATCGTCCGCGTGCCGTCGTCATCCTGCACGAATACCAGATCATCAACTCCGCCGCGTGGTGGCTGACCTGCCTCTGGCCCCTGTCCACCCTCTGCTGCACCCAATGGACGCACGCGTGGCAGGGCGTCGATGTCAGGCACTTCACCCATCAGACATTGGATGATGTAAGGCGCACCTTCGGACGTGTGGTAGCGATAGCCAAAAACATCGTCGGCTTGCCCGTTACACACATCCAGAACACCTGTGGCGATGGCGGAGCCGTCAGGATTGGTGTCTGCATAGATCGGAAAGCCATCAAAGGCCCAGCCGATGATCGCATCCGGGCCCTTGTTCGCCATCTGGTCAATCATGCAGGTGGGTGCGGCGTGATAGTGATAGTCGTCGCCGCGTCCTGCATGACCACCACAAGCATCAAGCTGGCCCGTCGCGACAGTGTCCAGATTAGCCTGATATGTCCCTAGATCCGCTTGCGACATCTCTCCGCCGGCCGTGTAGTCATAGATTGGCACGCCGTTCACCGCGACACCAAGGGCGGCATCGCGAGTATGCGGTTCTGTCCCGCTCACGGGTTCCAATGTGATGGGTGAGGCATAATTCACCGCAGGCACTGGAACTTGTTCGTTCGTGCCGATGATACCGGTCATCATCTCGTGGTCGGGATAGGTATCGCCTGCGATCAAAGCTTGATTGTCGGTGCAGGTCACCGTGACCACATCGTCAAAGCCCGCCTCGGCCACCGACTCCGTTACCGCCTCGCAGTGAAAGGAGTCTTCATGCGCTTGCCCTGTCGTGGCGTAAAGACAGGCAAGCACGGCGAAGCCGGGCGGAAGGAGTAAATGACGCATGTGGGTGCCTTTTATAGAATGAATGACGCTATGTGGGGTTATACGTTGCGCTTGGATGTTTCCGTCGTATCTTTGTCTTGAAATTTGACGAGGAAAAGTGCGGCCGACATTTTAAGGCATGTGGACCTGTCACGGTTTGATGCCGCCCCTTTGATAGCATTTACTGCACCAAAGGAGACTGACTATGGGACTGAAACGGACGGACGAATTCCGCAAGGACGCTGTGCGGATCGCGTTGACCAGTGGGCTGCCGCGCAAGCAGGTGGCTGGCGATCTGGGTGTCGGCATGTCGACGCTGAACAAGTGGATCACTGCGCATCGAGACACAGATGTGGTTTCGAAGGAGGATTTGAGCCTCGCCCGAGAGAATGACCGGCTTCGGCGTGAGAACCGCATTCTCAAGGAGGAGCGGGACATCTTAAAAAAAGCCACGGTTTTCTTCGCGAGCCAAAAGCCGTGAGGTTCAGGTTTGTGGAAGAACACCGAGGCCAGTTTCCGACAGAGCGCTTGTGTCATGTCATGGAGGGGCATTGCCAAGTTGTTTGATGTGGATAGCAAGAGGTGCTGTACGCAACGATCAGGCTGTCATCTCGAGTGCGTAGTCGGCCCACAGTTGGAAAGCATCTGATCTGGAATGGCGGTATGAGATGGTGGAAATTCGGTAGCGGCGGGGTCTGAAGATTGTGTTGATCTGGTCGTGGGTAGCAAGAAATCTCTGCCCCTGCCGCGGAGATTTAAACCGTCCCATGATTTTCTCCCGCTTTCGGGTCGGTCGATGTGACCCCTCGATCCGATTATTCAGCCCTTTGTGTGCCCGGTGATCCGCGTTCGGCGCAAGATCGCGGATCGGCTTGAAATAGCTGCGCAGCTTATCGGTGACGACAACGCGAGGAGCGCCAAACTGAGCGATCAAACGCTTCAGGAAACGCTTCGCCGCCTTCGCGTTCCGGCGCGGCTGGATGAGAATGTCCAGAACGTCGCCATCTGCGTCAACAGCGCGCCAGAGCCAGTATTTTATGCCATTGATCGGGATCACCACCTCGTCGAGATGCCACTTGTCCGCGGCACTTGGCCGATCGCGACGAATAAAGTCGGCGAAATGCGCGCCGAAACGATTGACCCAAAGCCGGATTGTTTCCCGGCTTACAATCACGCCACGCTCGGCAAGCAGATCCTCGACATCTGCCGTGCTCAGCGCGAACCGGTGATAAGTCCAGACCGCGTAGGCGATGATCTCACGAGGGTGGCGAAAGCCCTTCAGGCGCGGCATTGACGCTGGTAATTTCATGTTCCACCCCGTAGCCAAATCGGTCCGGCCAAACAACTTGGCAATGCCTGTTGGCGCGCTAAATCCCTAACGTGCATATTAAAGCAGACAAAAGCAGACCTTCATGCGGCGTCACCGCACCGAAACTGATTGCCTGTGTTTTGGTATGACTTACGCAGAGCTGCGGCGATGTTGTTTCAGCCTAAATCTGCTTTCTCGAACTGATCGACCTCAAGGCATTTTAGGTCGAAAGCGTGGGTCGCGCCTTTTTTGAACGATCATCCGATCTAGGTGAACAGCAGCGGTTGGTGGCACTGCCCTGCGGAATTTAATCGCAATCATCCGCAGGTTTGCTGGAGCCGGCAAAGGCGCAGCGAACTCGTCTCTGGTGTCGCGAACGATCGAAGGACAATGTCATGGATCAGAAAAAACGCGAAGAGGCACAAACTGCTGCTGGCTTCTTTGATCCAGATCAAAATTGCTGGCGTGTGAACCAGGCCGATCGGTTGGCGCTCGTCGTTGACGGTGAAGACTACTTTCCGGCTTTGCGACAGATCGTTTCCCAGGCCCAGCACGAGTTGCTCTTGATCGGTTGGGATTTCGATTTTGAGATCGAGATGCTGCCGGGTGAAAGCGACGGTGACGGTAACGCACCCGATGGTCTGCCCAACCAAGTGGGTGCCTTTCTGGAGGCTGTCGTGGAGCAGTCACCCAATCTCAATGTCTATATTCTGAAGTGGAACGGCGCCGTCGTGGCAGCACCTGGCCGCCTGTTGTCATCAGCAGCAGTCTATGTCTTCAGTCACGACCGCATCCACTTCGCTCTCGATGGGCATCACCCTTTCGGTGCCTGTCATCATCAGAAGATCATCGTTGCCGATAACGCCTTTGCGTTCTGCGGCGGCATTGATGTGACAGAAAACCGCTGGGACACGGCGGAACATCTTCCTAGTGACACGCGCCGGGTCGGCAAAGATGGCGCGCTGCTGGGCCCGTGGCACGATGCGACTACCGCACTCACTGGCCCTGTCGCCGCAGCCCTCGGTGAGCTTGCTCGCGCTCGTTGGTTTCGCGCGACTGGCGAGACCCTGACACCGCCGGGCGATGGTGCGCGCGACATTTGGCCTGAGAATTTGGAAGTCGCGGCAACGCAGGTCGATGTAGCGATTGCCCGCACGGAACCACCCTATGACGGTGCCCCACTTATCAACGAGATCGAGTGTCTGTTCTTGGACAGCATTCGCATGGCGCAGGGCACAATTTACATCGAGTCCCAGTATCTCACAACACAGACAATCTGTGATGCGCTGTGTGACCGGCTAGCTGAAAAAGATCCTCCGGAACTCATCATTATTAACCCCGAAGCGGCCCTATCCGGGTTCGAGGATCAGTCGATGCACGTGCTGCGCGGCCGCGTCATCGACCGCCTTCAGAAAGCGGATCATTTGGACCGCTTCCATATCTACAGTCCTGTGAACAGCGCTGGTGAGCCGATCTATGTGCACGCCAAGATTATGATCGTGGATGACGCCGTTCTGCACATCGGCTCTAGCAACCTTGATGACCGGTCCATGGGGTTCGATACAGAATGCGATGTCGCCATTCACGGCCATGCCCATCTCATTTCCAGTTTTAGGGAAAGGCTCCTATCCGAACATCTCGGCGTATCGCAGCTCCACTTTAGGGAAACGCTGGACCGAGAAGGGTCTGTGATCGCAACTATTACGCGTCTGAATGCCGCGAAGGGTCGCCGTCTCAAGCCGATCATAGCATTGCCCGAAACTTGGCTTGGCAAAACTCTTGCTGATACGCGCCTGATGGACCCGCGTTATGTAGCCCACGAAAGTACCAATACGGGCAAAGGTCTCCGCCCGCGCCATATTGCCGTTGCAGCGGCCGGTATCGCCGCGGGTTACCTTGCGGTGAAGCTGTGGAAGCATTGGGAACGAAAGGCTTGAGCAATCGTGATGCGGCGTTCTGGACGCATGTCTCAATGATCGAGACAATTTCTGCCCAATAGGCTCCGATGCCAAATCGTGACGCAGGACACGGATATCCTCACAAGTCCTAGTCCGATGCGCCAGAAATCCTCCACTATTCAAAACCTCAAACCTGCCCCATGGGTGCCGATGTCAGGCATGCTCCTGCTCAAATCAACCAAACGGATTAACGCTATCTTAATACTTCCTGCCTATGAATGAGGTCATATCTGGAGGTGCATCTTGACCAAAACGGAAGCTGAGCAAATATCGGAATATGTTGTCGCCCTTGAAGCAGCAGCAGTCACCTATGCCGAAAAATACGGCATATCTGAAGCATTTTCTTATGCGCTCAGTTGTAAACCTTCCGAAGATGTTTTCACACTATTAGATGCAGCACCTAAAAGACGTGGTGCCTGAAGCGATATTTGACTTAAAGACGATATCGTTCTGATATAAGTGCAGGCAACCATAGATTGCATTCGATGGGGCTCATATCTGGTATTGCTAATTGAAGGAGAACTGTCGTTCTCAGGGCACGATGAGATTGACGTTATCAGTCCATGAAAATACCTTATTTGCGTTTTGTATCTATGAACGTATTGATTGCGCTGAACCGAGTGTGACTTTTCCAAATTTAAATGAAAGCCGAATGTATGATTGATATCGACCTGAACAGCCTCTCGCTCGATGAGCTTAAGCGCTTGCAGAAAGACGTGAACAAAGCCGTCGAGGGCTATGAAGTTCGGAAGCGTCAAGATGCATTCGCTGCTGCAGAAGCCGCTGCACGCGAAATGGGATATACGCTCGCTGAGCTCACTGAAGCATCAAAGAAGAAGTTCAAATCCGCATCTGTGCCAATGTATCGTCATCCGGAAAATGCAGATCAAACCTGGTCGGGCAGAGGTCGCCAACCTGATTGGATGAAGGAAGCTTTGGCTGCGGGAAAGTCGAAAGACGATTTCCTGATCAACGCGTAATGCAAGATTGGCATTGTAGCTTTGCTAAATTTCAGCAGTTTCTCGCCTAACATATCGTGTCCCCTCGGCCCCATGAGCCGAGGGGATGCCAGACCAGCGCCTGTCTGAATTCGCTATAGCGGTCAGGCAGACCAAGAACAGATCAGTCGGTCGTGTTCGCTGACAGCCTTCTGCAGGATTGTGAAAGCTCGCTGGTAAAATCGTGTAAGGGTGGCGGGTGGAATGTCATCGGGCCACTCAAAGCAGAGAGCTTCAAATTCATCATCGGGCATGTCGTCATGCGATACCACACTGCTTCCAGCTTGCGCTGCGAGCCCAATTTCGACGACGTCAAGAATACCTTGATCAACCCAGAAGTCGTCGTAACCCTCATAGACTATTGCTGCCATCGATGAATCAAATGTATCTAAAAAATCCAAATGGTGGCGCATTTCTAGAATAGGTTCATCCGCACCCGAGATATAAAAACTAAAATCAAGACCCATGGCATTTCCTTATAATTGGTGTCTGAAAGTGATGCAAAATACATCCCTAATAGGGAAGTCGGTTCATCTCAGTAAATGCCAAAGGAATTAAATTAGTAATATGAATTATTTTATGCCGCACGGAAGTGCGTCGCGTCCATGCCTCTCCAACTGAAAAATTAATATGATAATGTGGCTGCGGCACCAAGAGTAATATCTGTAGAGCTGGAGGGTGATTTTATCCGCGGGCATCTGGCTTAGCGCCCGCGGATAAATTCACTTCCAGCTAGAAAAAAAGACGGGCGTATCGTCAACCCAAATACACGGATAAACGCCTATGACACCCGATCTTAGCACTGCATTTTTTAACTACGGCCAGGTTCACGCGCGATCTGTCAAAACCATCATGTCGCGGCTCAACTCAGAGCCTGGTTTTGGTGATCGGCTGCTAACGTGGCTAGACGATTGCTCCAAATGCCATCTCAAAGCCGTTGATCCTGAACGTGCGAAGATTGCGATGTGCGATATGGTAGCACTCCGCATCTCCTGCTACGGGTTTTCGGTCAAAGATGGAAAACTCAAGACAACAGACCTGGGGGGTGGCAGATCATGTTTTCTGATGCTCTGTCATGCCTTGGCGTTAATTGCTGAATACGATCGCGACCTCAGTGCTCGGCTCACATCTGATGCGCGTCAATACGCAGACCAGCAGCTCGAGGAGGTTAAGTCACTACTTTTCAAAACATAGAAACGATTTACCGCTGCCATTGAAAAATGGCAGTGGTAACCTTTTAGCAAGTGAGGCGATTGTCTCGCAGCTAATGCTACCCAGGTTGAGTTATGGGTAGCCAATGTAAGGTATATTAATAATACCCGTTTTCGTCTGTTTTCGTATTGTAGAAAAATCCTGAGATATCGAGTTCGGGGAACTCATCTCGTAGTTTCTCGATAACTCCTTTTGGCGGAAAAGATAGGGTCGTGAAAACATAGCTTAACGCGCTTGCATTTTGCTCCATATCAATACAGCCAGGTTGCCATCTACACCCCCAGTGCTCGAGAAACCAGTTTTCAGAGTTGTCGGGTTCGGGATCAATCAGATCAAATTCCTCATCAGGCATGATCTCCCGTGTAAATTTGATAAACCCTTCAGCGTCTATGGCAGCCAATAAGAATGTATCACTCGTTGTCCTACCTACATACATGAAGGCCTGTAATCTCGATTTACCGATGTCGGATACCACTGGCGGTGGCAAGATTTTAGAGAAGGAGAATGGGCTTTCTGGCGTAGCAACATATTCCTTTAGGCGGCACACACTTTCTTGGCATCCTTTTATCTCGATATAATTGTGGCATTCGTATTCCATTGTGTAAGTTCCTTATGTTACGAGGCAGATTGTTCTGTCTCTACAAGGAAGGTTGGTTTGATTTTTATTTTAAGAAGAGATTTATGGAAATTTTTTTCATTTTTTTTTAACCGGATTAGCTGCCTATCGCAATTAAGCTTGGCCGGCTTACAGGAGGCAGTTTCCCCTGCAAGTGCGATATTAAGAAGCATACATAGCTGATTTAGTAGTATCCCGCGATCTCATCTTGGTCGTTGTCAAAAAACGCGCTAATATGGAGATCGGGAAACTTTGCCCGCAGAGCTTTGATAATGCCGCGAGGTGGTGAATGGGGAGTAATAAAGTCATATGCCAGCTGGTGCTCATAATCTTGGAGATCAATATCGATCGCCTCCGCATTACAACCCCAGTTTTCTACGCACCAATCGGGTCCAAACTTAGGCGTAATAGTCTCTAACTTGGCCATCTCTTTGGGTGTGAGGTTTCTGATCGAATCTATAGCACCTCGCTTATTTAGGGTAACAAAGCGATGTGTTTCATTCGTCACCTTACCCGCGAAGTGATATGCATTGGTGTATTGGTAGATATTATGGAGCAGTGTGGGGATCGGTAAAATTTTACAGAACGAAAATTCACTGTCCGATTTGGAGACGGCATCTTTGAATGCACGAATGCGTGCGGGGGTTCCGTCAACTTTGATGAGATTGTAGCATTCATTGGAACGATAGATCATGTATTTTTCCTCTTCAAAACAAGCCAGGTTATTCTGCCTCTGAAGGGAAGGTTGGTTTAAAAATATTTTCACAAAGACGGTTTGTATCTATTTAAAAAGTGATCGACACTTATCGCTGACTATGGAGGTTTGCTCTTAAGGTTGTGGGTCTGAGGTGGGGGCAGTAATAATTTTTTATGCAGCCTGTCGCTTAAACTTATGATATTTTTGCGAATGCGATTTCGCGGATAGGATAGATTTACGATTCTTCGAGAATTTTATGGATGTAATGGTCGTCTCCTTACTGTGATTGGGCACCATCGTTAGGGCTTGGATTTAAGTCCAACGATGTATGAATGTCGCATCAAAAAAATGATTGGCGTTGGACTGTCACAAACGGGCGGCGTTTTGCAAACGGGGGGAGGGGGGGGGGCGTGATTTATACAATCAGCGCTCTGCGTCTAAAGAGTGTCATGCGGGTTATAGAGACTATATCCGGCGTGACACTTTGTTGAGGGGTGGTTTTAGGCATGTATCCTATGCTTCTGGTGTCAACTTAAACTCACAGGTTTCAGATTTGTCGGGCATATAGCGGTCCGCTTGGTCCTATTAAAAGCTGTGAGGTGCTGTCCTGAGTAACCGTGCAGGCAGGCAGAAGTAGTTTCGACGCTAATGGCAGCGCTGGCCCAGCTGCCTTGCGCGCCACGCGTTGAGGCTTTGGCGACCGATTTCGCGCTCACAGACTCCCGCTGCTGCTGCTACTGCCAGGGAAGATCTTACTTAGCATGGTTGCGCCGAAGGCTGGGCCCTTGGTCACATTTCGGCGCAAATTCACCAATGATATTGCGACCATCCGCTGAAAGCGTGTCACGCGGGTCATAGAGATCATAACCCGCGTGACACCATTTTGCCGGGGAATT
Organism: Loktanella sp. R86503; assembly: GCF_042466455.1. Classification (NCBI taxonomy): domain Bacteria; kingdom Pseudomonadati; phylum Pseudomonadota; class Alphaproteobacteria; order Rhodobacterales; family Roseobacteraceae; genus Loktanella; species Loktanella sp. R86503. The sequence continues at coordinate 43,379 of NZ_JAXHCI010000004.1, read as the reverse complement.
TCTCGAATTAGACTCACGACCGATCTCCTGAGTGTCAAACTTAGAGGATCGAAAATGACAGATGTATCTCAACAGCGCGATGCCGCAGGCCGTTTTGGCGGGCGCGGCACTTGCCGTGCAAAATCTCCAGCACCGACCACACTTTTTATGCCCCTTTTGAGTGCAATCGATCAGCTTCTTGCCAAGCTTGGAGAGGCCTTCGATGTGTTGGCGGCTTGCACGCCAACTGCGGAAGGTGAGGGTGTGCCGGTCGCTGTGCTTGCAGCCAGCCCTAGCGCCGGCAAGAGCACAGTTGCGCGAAAGTTATGCAACGAGCGTTATAAGAACGATGCTGTGGTCTATCACGCTCCAACGCTGTCGCTGATAGAAGATGCTGCGGCGCATGCTGCAGAGCTTGGCACCGAGCCGCAAGTCTTGCGCGGACGCGCGGCTCCCGATCCCGAACAACCTGGCTGCACGATGTGCCAAAAAGCACCGCTGGTGAGCCGTGGCATCGCATTGGGGCTTAGCGTCCGGGAGACGTTCTGTCAGAGCTCGACAAATCCCGCGCAGCGCTGCGCACATTTTGACAATTGCGCCTACCTGCGTCAGCAGAGCGAGACCGTGCCGGAAGGCCACCAATATATGGCGACGGCACACCTGAGCCTGCCTAATCCGTCTGACACCAAACCTGCCTTGCGCATTGTCGATGAGACGTTTTGGGCCGGGCAGCTATCCACCATGAGTATTGCAGCCGCAGATTTTACGCTGCCGAGACCTTCGCGGCCCCGCGGCACTCAGAGCTGTAAAGGTGATAGTGCGCGCGCTAAACAGCTGTCCGACTTGCTTAAGGCCGCCAGGGCCGTCGTCGATCAGATGACTGCCGGAAAATCGCCATTGGTGCTTTGCTATACTGCGGCGGATTACAGAGCCTTTGCGGAACTCGAAGTCCAATTGCAGACAGCCTCGCCTGATGTCCGCCCCGATCAATCGTCGGCGCAGCAGGATTCGCTTTTGGCCTCTGCCGAGCAGAGCGCACGGTCCGCAGCGCAATATAGCGCAATCTGGACATGCCTTGCTGATGCGAAGGAAAAAGGGCGAGATACGGTCGAGCGGCTCACGCTGCGGCAGATGCCTGAGTGTTTGACCTTACGAGTGAGCTGCAAGCGCGAACTGCAGCACCGTGAACCGATGCTACTGCTTGATGCAGATGCTGACACCGAAATCCTGACCGCGCTTGGATGTGACATCCGTCACACAAGCAGCATGACGTTGAGGCCACATGCCGAGATTGTCCAAATCCATGACCGGCGCATGACGCATGGCAGCCTTATGGGCGGCAAAGAACTACGAGAAGACTGGCGACGGGTCATCGTGCGCGAGGTGCTTCGAGACCGATACGCCCAAAATACCGGTGTTCTGGTCGGTGCCAGCCGCAAAGTGGTGCAGGCATTTTTTGAAGACGCGGGTTACAACTTTGCCGGCAAATCGAACGATGATGTCTCCAAATTCATGCTTAATACGCGGCTGCATGGTGCACAGTGGCTGTGGTATGGCGGCAGATCGCTCGGATCAAACCGCTATGCGGCATGCTCTACGGTTATTGCAATCGGTCGTGAAGAGTTGCCCGTATTCGCACTGGAAGACTACGGGCGGGCGATATGGGGCGACCGGCAGGATGCTGATCTGACCTTTCTGACTCCGGGACCGGATGGAATTTTCCGAATGGTCGACATGGAGGTGGGATATGAGATGAGCAATGGCGAAGCTTGGGCTGTGCAGGTGCCTTGTCATCCCGATCCTATGATCCGAAGGGTGCAGCGTCAAACGCGGGAGTTTGCGACGCGGCAACTCGTCGAGCGCTTGCGGCTTGCGCGGGCTACCGTGCCAAAGCGCGTTATCTTGGGATGCAACATCCCTATCCCAGGGCTTCCCGTTACTGAGCTCATCGCTTGGGAGGCCTTCAAGCCGTCGCGCTTGACTGCCGCCATCATCGAGGGCCTTACCGTGCATGGCGGCATTCGCGCGTCTGCGTCGGGCCTGGCTGCAGATGCACCGCGTGTCTTCCAGACCATCGATGCGGCAAAAGCGTATATTAAGCGTTACAAGATCCGCATGGCGGATTGGCAGGTCAGCATTCCTGAGTGGTTGACGGCCCATATTTACCAAATCGAACTGCGGCAGGCGCGGCCCCATGCCCGCACGGGGCAGGCTCTCGTGGTTGCGACATGCGAGAGAACGGCTCTGCAAGTGGCAGAGCGCCTCTGGGGGCCGCTCAAGCAGTGTTGTGTGCTGAGCTGCGAGGCCCAAAAGCTGTGTGCTTAAACCTGCGGGTCAGCGCGGATCGCGGTCAGATTTTATGCGCGTTGAGGGCAGAAGCGTAGCCGAACAGCTCTTGCGCTTCGCGCCGTGCAGAAACCTCTTGGAAGCAGAATGTGAGTGTATTTGCAGCCGTCCGGGGTGGCACCTGCAAATACAATCTCTCCTGATACAAAAAACAGGGGAGTGGGCAGGGCCGATGAACCCAAAAAAGGACAAGCCCGCATGACACCCAAACTAGCCAACGCATTTAGCACTTACGTCGAAACCACGACAAACTTCCTCGAATCTATACTGTCTGGCTCTGTCGATGAGCCGCTCTGGGAAGAGCCTCTTCGCGCCTGGCTGGGCGAGTGCGCCCGCTCACCTCAGACGGCGTTGCGCCCTGATATGGCCGAGGCGGCCCTACGCAACATCATCGCGCTTCACCTTAGCCGTTACGCGTTTTCCATGGCATCGCACGGCGTGACGTTCACTGATCTTGGCGGCGCAATCAGCGCAATGCAGGCGCTTGACGGGTTTTTAACGCTAGCAGCGCGTCACGATCCCGCCCTTGGCGCGCATCTAGCAAAACTGGAGCGTGCGCATACGGATGACACTCTGCGTCAGATCGTGTCGCTGATTGCCAAACCCCGCTATTGATCGGTGGGGCCGGCCCTGCCGCGGGCCGGTTCGATAGCGCAGAAGCGTTTGCCGGAGACCCGGGTGCTGATAGCACCCGGTCGTGCCATCATGGCTCTTGGCAAAAGCAGATCCAAAGCCTTCTGCTCGGCCGTGAACAATACGCTCGAAGGTTTCTGTTCACCTTTGATCTAGGGCTTTTGAGGCTAGGCGATCGTGCTGCCTGTTAATGACCGGTTCCGAAAATGCGCGGCAGTGAAGCACTGCAGATCTGCCTGTTTTTGACTGGGGTTCATGGCGACGCCTCCGGAGGCTGAAATACAAGGTAAAGGTTGTATGGCGTTGTTTTTGAATTGAGCCAAATTGACGAGGTCGAGCGCAGTCGAACGGCCGACTGGAAAACCCATCTCGTCACAAGGCACCTATGCGCTTCCAGAGGTGCCGGTGGGCGCTCGCCTAAGGTCATGCAGCGCCGAGGTTTGATAGAAATATCGCATAATTACTTGAGTTAAGCAACTGTTATGAAACGAAATAAAATAAGAGATAAAAAACTTCATCAAACCGGTTATGAAAAATTTCCAACGACCAGACATCTTTCATACCTTAACATGAAAGATAAAAAATGTCGAAGACCACTCACACTGCTGCCCGCGCTGCGGATATGTATTACACGCAACCCCAGACTGTATCACGCTGCCTGGCGCATCTGCGCGAGAGCCTGCCGCTGGACGGCGTTGACCTGTTCCTCGAGCCCTCCGCCGGGGCAGGTGCGTTTTTTCAACAAATGCCGTCGCCGAAGCTTGGCATGGACACACAGCCGATGGCCTCGGGGATCGAAACCGCTGACTATCTCACCTGGTGGCCGGAAACCGAAACAGGGACGATTGCTGTTGTTGGTAATCCACCTTTTGGCCGTAACGGCGCTGCGGCGGTTAGATTTTTCAATCACTCTGCGGGGTTTGCTGATGTCATCGCAATGATCATGCCAGCATCGTTCTCCAAGGATTCAATGCAAAACCGCTTGAGCATGGACTTTGTGCTGGTGAGCGAGATGCGCCTCCAAAAGGAAGCGTTTCTTGTGGACGGGAAGCCCCACCGCGTGAACGCGGTGTTCCAAGTTTGGCGCCGCAGCGCGACCCCGCGGGTTGCTGTAAAATCTGCGACGAAACATAGCGACTTTGCCTTTGTCGCGACCAAAGAGGAGGCCGACTTTGCCATGCGGCGCGTTGGCGGCGTAGCGGGTGCCATCATCGAAATCACGCCCGAAGCATGTAACAAAAAAGGCCTTTCATCGGAGTCGAACTACTTCATCAAAGCGGTGAATTGCACGCCAGCGGCGCTCAAAGCGCGGCTCAAGTCCTTGGACTTCGCGGAGGTCAGAAACCAGTGTGCTGCAGTTCCAACGATTTCCAAGCCGGATATCGTCAAGCTCTATACTGCACACATTGCTGCCGCGCATGAGGCTGACGTTCCTGCTACGGTTCAGAGCCAGGATATGTTGACCGGTTTTGTGCTTACACATCACGAAGCGCCGAAGAGCGCGCATGCGGACATGCTGCAAGACATCAAAACCCAAGTAACGGCCTCTCAGGCCTCCGGCACCCAAACAGGCAGCGATACCGCACCGGACCACGATCCTGAATTTGAGCCGGAAGCCGTGCAAAGCGACTGGATTGTCGATCTCGACACGCCGGATGCTGCTTTGGAGAAAGCAGGGGTTAAGCTTCCCGCCGAGCAGGCCGTTGGGAGGCCGCCAGCGAACGATGCAGCTCCGTACAATACGCCATTGCGATCTACTGTGCGCGGCTATGGCAAACGCGTTTTGAGATTGCTCAACATTGCACCCTAAATTCTCCCAAGGTGCAGCGCTGCAGGCGTATGTCACCGTATAAGGTCAATCTGACAGTTCCTGAGGCGCCTATGGAGCTGTCAGGTTTCGATCGAAACGTGATTGGTGGCCGCGTAATCTGCGGCGCTACGACAAGATCACAGCGGTCCGGGAACGCGGTTCCTGGACCTGACGCTCGGGCAGAAACACCAATGTGACTGCGTGCGTCTCATTATCTGCGCGACGACCGGCACCGTGGTGTTTCTCCTACTTTGATCTGGTAGAGCAGGCCATGCCGTCACAAACAACCTTGCCTGTCGTTTGTTATATCAAGTGCCAAAATTAGCGGCGCTGTCGTTTTGAGCGCGCAATAACAGAAATATAGCTGACAATTTCGGAATAATGGGAGGTCCTTTCTCGTCAATATCGCCATTACAACGTGAAAACAATTCACTATGGATAATGGCGCTAAGCAGACGTGCCTTTCACCAATAATAGGAAACTGTTACATGATTCAGCCGATAAAAATATAATTTTCCCCAGTCGAATTTACCTCACGGCTCAAGTGACTTGGCTGCGTAAAATTTTCAACCACGTCACTTCAAAATGGAGGATTGCTCATTGACTACATCACTTATGGAGAGAACCATCCGTTGGTTACTTCAAAGCTGCAATCAGCAATGAGCCGTAATCTTTGAAATATCATGCCACGGCAGTTCACTGGCGTCGGTGAAGCCATCTTCATCCGGTACGCACTCGCACTCGGAAAAATCCCACTCGATCATCCATTCATCTCCCTCAGGATCGACGGCGCGAGCATTCCATGTTTCCATCGTATCCTCCCAAGCGTCTTCGATAGTCGTCAGAATAATCAAATCTGTTGTGTCGAGTTCGAATTGCACCCTGCAATCACCGGCGGCGGTTTTTACATCCGATATTGATTTCACAGTCTCGTAATAATTTGTCATGTTGCTTGTCTCCTAGAGGGTTATTTGCGACATAAAATTTTGTCTGTATCGCTAAAAATTATTTGGTTATGATTTGCAAAAAGCAAAATTAACTATAGCATAATTTTTATATACCAAATTACCCTTATTGTTCAGTCTGCCGATGATCTGATATATACAATTCTGTTTGTTTTTTCCGCCTATGGGTGATTGATATGATGTGGTTTCCAGTAAGGTTAATTCGTAAATAAACCACCGCCAAATTTGGAATGATGGAAAGTTTTCCCTTTTTCCCTCTCGTCACGACGACAAGAGGATAACCCATCATGGACAAATACCCTGACCAAGCGTGCGATGTGCCGCTTATACCGTCACTCCTGCTGGATCGCGCCGCGCTGATCAAGCGCTGGCAACACGGCAGCGATGCGTTTTTTTGGCGTCAGGAGCGGGCAGGGCGGTTGCTGCCGGTCCGGCATGACGGGCTGCTGCGCTACCGCTTTGAGGACGTCTTACGTTTTGAAGGCGGACTGCCATCCGAAGAAATGGTTGCAGCCTACACCGCCGATCTGATGCTCCCCGATGAAGCAGCCGCCCTCTGCCGATGCAAACCCGCGTATATCGCCAAATGCGCCAAGGCCGGCGACATACCCCATCGTATGATCGGACGCGCACGGCGTTTTGTGGCCGCAGAAGTTGCGCGCTGGCAGAGCGACAGATGGGCGGTTTGCGCAGGCCGGATGAACGCAAAACCTCGCAAAACAACGCCATTTACCTCCGATGAATGAAACGGGGGGCGAGGTTTATGGTCCAAACTTCGCGCCCCGTTCCGTTCACGTGCACGTGGATGAACGCTCCGGCGACCGAATGAACACTCAAACCAAGGAATGACCGATGACATTGCAAACACCTATAACACTTACCTCTTTGCGCGATGTGCAGCTCCTGCTGCCGGTGCTCTACTCCGAAGCCTCCGCGAAGGTATATTCCGCTGCGCTAAACAAGGCGGCACAGCTTACAGGCAAGCCCTTGTCGCATATCGCGGCTGATGATCATGCCTGGACTGACGTAGCCCGGCAAATCGTCTGGGCTGGCGCATTCGGTGGCACAACGCCCGGTGCCCAGGAAGCGGCATTCAAGATTTGGGTCAAAAAGGTGAGTGCCGCGATCCGGCGGGCCCGGTCTCATGTTGCGGCACCTGTCACCCGCGCGTCCGAGGACGCAGCTTGGGGCCGGCTGCAGTCATATGCTGCTGAAGTCGAGGCCACGCGCGATGCCGACGGACAAGTGCTGCTGCCGAATATGTTCTCTCTCTCCATCGCAAATCTGCGTGCGCAGTGCCGGGCGACGCATCCCGCAGCCCTCGACACAGAAGCTGCAACCCATGCTTTGCAGACCTGCCGCGCTGACAAAGCACCCACACTGCGCCGTTCAATTGCGGCCTTTAATAAGCTGATCCGCTCTCAAAACCGTCACCCGGCTATCGCCGACTTACTGCCAAACGTGCCGATCGGCGATCTACCGTGTCTGCGGGACACCCCACTGGACTGGTCACAGTTTAGCTCTGAGTTCTTGGCGTCGCGGGACCGCGCGATCAAAATCGCAATCCGCAATGACAGCCGGCAAAAAGATCCATTTGGAAACAAACTCGGTGCCGACCCTTTGGCCGGACGTGTACGCGACAGGACACATCGCAGGCGTCCGGTGCGCAATGCGGAGGCCGCGCGTAAACGACATATCAATGCACTGAGCTGGCTCGTGCGACATGCCTATCCGGATCGCGCTGATGCATACGAGATTGCGACGGTTGAAGCGCTCGTCACGCCTGAAACAGTCACGCGTGCAACCGAATGCTATGTGGCCCGCGCACAGGCGTCACCGGTGATGCTGGACGCGGATAAAACATCGAGCGGGACCTCCATCCTCTCTGCACTCGAAACCCTAGCGCGGCGTAACGATTGGAATGAGGACGTGATCTGGGCGATCGAAGACGCCCGCTTCGACCGCGTCAACAGCTATCAGGCGCGCGAGATGTCTGTCGAGCGCGAGGCCTTCGTGAAAATGATCGAGCGTAACCCGGCGATTGCCCGTGCCATCGTGTCAGGGCCACGGCTGCTGCAAGCTGAAGCCGAAGCTGCCTTTGCAATTTGGGATGATTCGGGCGTGCGCGCCCGTGGTGAAGCATTGCATCTGTCGATGGGGGCGGCGCTTCTAGCGCTACAATTGGCGCGCTCGGTGCGTAGCCGCAATCTCAATGGAATGATCATTGATGGCACGGATGCAGAGCTGATCCGGCCCCTGCGGGAAAGCCGTCCATGGCTCGATATCCACCGATCGCGGATCAAAAACCGTCAGCCCATTGAGGGGGAGATTCCAGACCGGCAGTGGCGGGTGATCGTATCTTGGCTTGATGAAGGCCTGCCACGGTGGTGCGCAGCCAAAGGCATCGACTTTGAAGCCAATCAGCTGCTGGTGCCGGGGCCGAATGGTGTGCTCGGGCGTCAGAGTTTTAACAAAATCTGGAACCGCTGCGTTGAGCGGCTAGGGGTGCCGGGCTTGCAGCCACATATGATGCGGCATGTCGCTGCCACGCTCTGGCTTGCGGCTAATCCCGGCGACTATGCCACAGTTGCGGCCTTCTTGGGGGATAAGATCGATACAGTCGAAAAGTTTTATGCCCGCGGAGAGGGCGCTGCGGCAGCCAAGCTTTTTGCTGGCGTGATCGAAAGTCTCGATCCAACGTTGAACGCGTTTCTCAAGAGGAGCCATGCATGATTACCTCCACTGATCAAAAGGTTGCTGCCCTCGCCGCGCGCGCGCCGCACATCCCATCTGACGTTATGGCGCGCATGCAGGCCCATTTGCGCGGTGGGACATTCCCGGAGCGGGGCATTCCTGCGGCCATGAACGACTTTTATTACCGCTTGGCGCAGGCCAACGTGCCTCCTGATCTTGTCACGGAAGAGATCTATGCGGCCGTGGCCACATCGCGCTCACGGTTGCGGGCACTGACCAAGGGTCTGCGGATGTTTGCTCCTGACGTGCCGCTTAGTCCAGCAGCGCCGGTAACCCGGCATTGGAACCGATGGCTCAATGCGCGCTACAATGCAAAGCCTCCAAAACAGGGCGTGTGCCGAAGGATCGGCACAGCGCCGCAAGACTGGCCAGAGGCTTGGTCTGCGGCGATCCCTGCGCTGGACCGGACCGTGCGTCCTTATGGCGCGCGGCTGCCGCGCTTGGCGCCAAAGACGCGAAGCTCTGTAATCTCTGCTGTGGGCCTGCTTGCAAAAAGCCGGGACTGGGCTGCGGCGCGGGGTGTTGTGCTCTCGCCTGATCCATCGGCCGATTTGTTCGAAGCTTTTCTGCGGTTCCTGATCGCGGAGCGTGATGTCTCTTTCCGCACGGCGGCTGATTATTGCGCGCGGCTGAGGATGTTTTTTCTGCGCGCAGGCCTGCTCGGCCGCGAAAGTTACGCGGCACTGGCTGGTCTGATCGGTGCGCTGGCTGAAGAAGCGACAGATGCCGATCCCGGGAAGTGGGCGAAACTGCGGGAGTTCCGCAAGCGCTTCACCTTGGCGGATATTTTGCACAAGGCGACAGAGGCCGCAGAGCAGGCGGCGGCGCTTGCGGGTCATAGCACCGCCGCTCTGCGCTTACGGCAAAAGGCCGTTGCCTACGCGCTATTGGTCAACACCGCAGACCGGCAGGGAGATCTGCGTCACCTCATGATCGGCTCCGACCTCACGAAGGACAGCGACGGCAACTGGCACCACGGCATTCGGCAGTCGAAGACAGGGCGGGTCAAGGACATCGGCGCGGTCTGGCCAGGCACCTCGGCGCTGATTGATGCGCATGTGCTGGGCGATAGGCCAGCCTGGATGATTGAGCGACGTGTTGCAGAGCTGCAAGGCATGAATTTGCTGACCTTGACGAACCATTTACTCAATGCAGGCTTTATCAATCGGCGGCTAAAAGAGGATTTTGGCATTCACGGGCATCTGGTCCGGACGCTATTGACCGACCTCATACGCCGCGAGCAGCCAAATGCCAGCTGGGCTGCACAGCATATGCTGGGCCATTCAGGTCGCTATATGCAGGAAACATACCGGAGTGACTTTGCCGAGAGCGGTGCGGTTCGCGCGATGGACCAGCGCATCGGCGAAGTGCACGCGGGGAGGTGAGGGTGCTTGAGGAATTACTTTTCTGTGAACGAAATTCCCTTCTTTTTCTCCGTTTCTCCTTGGTTCTAAACTTGCTGAGCAAAGCGACTGCAAATCTAGGGCGACATTATATTGGCGCGATGATGCCACAGCGTTTTGATTGTTGCATTAAAGCAAGCAAGGGAAGCCAGCCCGTTTTAAGCTGGCTTCCGGATGCGTTTAGAATGGGCTGTCGGGAAAGTAGAATTGTTCGGCGTTGTCCGGGGTGACAAGCACGGACCCGATAGTAAAGATGCCGGACACAGGCGCGGTAGAGGTCATACCGACGGCCGTGAGTTCGATTGCCGTCGCGACCATTGAGGGTGGATAGGTGACGTCCGCGGGGATCATCGCATCACCGTCCATCACGCGCTTGACCATCTCCTTCATGCCCGCGCCGCCCAGCACAAATTTGACGTCTTGCCGGTCCGCCGCTTCGATTGCGGCAAGCACGCCGACCGCCATATCATCGTCAGAGGCCCAGACCGCGTCGATCTGGTCATGCTTTGACAGGAAATCCTGCATGACGTTGAAGCTGTCGTCGCGGTTCCAGTTGCCGTGCTCCATGCCGACAATCTCGATCCCTGATCCTTCAATGGCGGCCTCAAACCCTGCAACGCGCTCGTTGTCGATGGTCGTCGGGATGCCGCGCAGCACGACGATCTTGCCGCCATCGGGCATTTGGGACCGCATGAATTCGCCCGATACTATGCCAAAGCCCGGGTTGTCGCCGGCGACATACAGATCCTCAATCCCCGGGATCGCCAGCCCGCGATCGACGACCGTGACCCAGACACCGCTGTTGGCAACGGATTGGACGGGCGGTGTAATCGGATCAGATTCAAAGGGCAGCACCACCAACGCGCTGATGTTGCGGGTTGCGACCATGTCCTCGATGTCGTTGACCTGCTTGCCCGCGTCGGACGCCGTGGCCAGCACAAAATCAAGGTCGGGATAGACTTCTTCCAAACGCTTGATGGCCTCTTGCGCGTGAAAGTTCATGCCGCCCGCCCAGCCGTGGGTCGCCGCCGGGATCGACACGCCGATCACTTTGGTATCTTGCGCCATGGCCGCGGTACCGATGGCAATTGCGGCGGTCCCGGCAAGTATTGTTTTTAAATAAGACATTGTTTCTCCTCCCAGAGTAGCGAAGCTGTCAGCCCTTCGCCTTGGCTTCTCGCTGTAAAATGACAGCCAGTACGATGATGACGCCTTGAATCGCACCATTCAGATAGGGCGAGACGAGGTCGGTCAGATTCAAAATGTTGTCGATCAAGCTGAGGATCAGCACACCGATCACCGTGCCCCAGACCCGGCCAAAGCCGCCCTTTAGGACTGTGCCACCGATTATCACCGCGGCGATGGCTTCAAGTTCCCACAGAACGCCAGTGGATGCAGAGGCAGAGCCAAGGCGGGGGACATACATGATCGTGGCGACGCCCACGAGCAGGCCAAGCATGATATAGGTTAGCATCCGCGTGCGACCCACGTTGACGGATGAATAATGGGCGACATGCTCGTTCGATCCGGTCGCCGCGCAGTGACGGCCAAAGCGAGCGCGGCTCATCAGGATTTCGCCCACGATAACGACGACGGCAAAGACGATGATCGGCCAAGACACGCCAAGAATGCCGTCAAAATAGACGGGGCGGTAAAAGGTGCGCAGATCGAAATTAAGCGACAGGGTGCCGCCATTGGAGAGCCATGTCACAAGGCTGCGGTAGATGCCCATCGTGCCCAGCGTCACGATGAAGGCTTCGATCCCCAAAGTGGTGATCAGAAAACCGTTTAACATGCCCGCTGCAAACCCGGCGATCAGAGCCACCAGCATCCCCAGTAGAATGATCGGGATGCCAACGCCCATTGTGGGCAGGGCGGCGTTCATTACAAGGATCATCATGCCCGCGATAAAAGCCGCCATAGAGCCTACCGACAGGTCCAGCCCGCCCGCTGTGATAACGAAGGTCATGCCAACCGCGATGATCCCGATAAAGGCAGAGCGTGACAGCACGTTGTTGATATTGCCCGCACTTAGGAAATTGCCGTTCAACGCAGCGCCAATGATGATCAAGATCACCAGCGCCAAGATCGGACCAAGCACGCTCATTGACGGTATCCGGCTGCGTTTGCGCGGGGGATTTGCCGTTTTGGTTGCCATCAGGCGGCCCTTTCGTCTGGGTCAGCGCCCACGCCCATGGCGCAGCGCACAATTGCGTCTTCGGTGATGGCGTCGCCGTTCAGCGTGCCAGCAAGCTTGCCCTGCCGCATAACCAGAACGCGGTCGGACAAGCCGATGATTTCTTGCATCTCTGACGACACGACGATGATTGCTTTTCCAGAGGCGGCGAGCGCGCGAAGAAAGGTGTAAATTTGCTGTTTCGTGCCAATGTCGATGCCGCGTGTTGGCTCGTCGACGATCAAGATGCGGGGTTCGGATTGCATGATCTTGGCCAGCAACAGCTTTTGCTGGTTCCCGCCCGACAGATTGCCGACCAGAACATCAGCGCTGCCTGCGCGGATATCGAAATCCTTGACCGCCTGCGCAAGTGCCACATCCTCTGCACACCGATCAATTAAGATGCGGCCAAAGCGGGCCAGTGCCTGAAGCGTCAGATTGACCCGCATCCCCTTGTCCAGCAGCAGGCCGCGCAATTTGCGATCCTCTGTCATATAGCACAGTCCATTGTCTATCGCGTCGGCCGTGTTGCGTATGGCCAAGGGCTGCCCGTCGATCTGCAGCGCAGATATTGTCGCCGGGCGCAGGCCGCACAGGCCTTCCATCGCTTCCGTCCGGCCAGAGCCAATCAGGCCTGCGACGCCAAGGATCTCTCCTTGATGCAGGGTAAAGCTGATGTCTTGTGCGTAGCCCGGCGCCGTCAGCCCCTGTACCTGCATCGCAATACTGGCATCGTGCGTCACGCCCGGCTTTGGTGGATAAAGGGCGGATACGTCACGCCCTACCATCGCCGTCGCCATGTCATCCTCTGTCATGGCCGCGACCATGGCGCTGCGCACAACGGCCCCGTCGCGCATGATCGTCACGCGGTCAGCGATCGCGGCAACTTCGCCCAGTTTGTGAGAGGTGATAAGGATGGCTGTGCCCGCCGCGCGCAAGGCGCGGACCTGTTCGAACAGCACCTCTACCTCTGGTCCGGTCAGCACGGCTGTCGGTTCGTCCATGATAAGAACGCGCGCATCGCGGCTAAGCGCCTTAGCGATTTCGACCATTTGCTTGTCTGAATTTGACAGGCGGGACACGGGGGTGTCCGGGTCGATGCGGCATTTAAGGCGGCCAAGGAACTGTCGCGTCAGGTCCCGCATCCGCCGCTTGTCCAACAGCAGGCCGCGCCGTAGCTCTCGCCCGAGAAAGATATTCTGCTCAACGGTGAGCTGTTCAGCAAGGTTGAATTCCTGGTGGATCAACACGATCCCCGCAGCTTCGCCGTCGTGCAAAGAGTCAAAGCGGACTTCTTTGCCGTCCAGCATGATGCGGCCCGCGGTGGCGGGCTGATAGCCAGCAAGGATCTTCATAGTGGTTGATTTGCCTGCCCCGTTCTCTCCGATCAGGGCGAGCACTTCGCCGCCACGCAATGACACATCAATGCCTGACAGGACTTCGACGGGGCCAAAGCTTTTATGGACGCCCCTTAGGGCGAGGGTGGCGTCTGCAGTCATGTGGCAGGGCCTTTCGAAGGGGCGCGGGTGTCCGGCAAGTTTTCGCGGATGTAAATTGCGGGCACAATCGGGGGTGCGTCGGGCAGGGGGTGCCGGTCAGCAAGGCTGCGTAGCAATGCAAGCGCGCGCGTGATCTCTTCCTCTGGCCGTTGATCAATGACGATATCAATCAGGCCCGCCTCGAGCGCCGCGCGGTTTTGGGCGACAAGTTCGTGCAGAACGATGACCGGGCGCGGGCGATCTGCAGGCAGCGCAGCGATGGCCCTGATCAAGCCGGCGTTGCCCGCCCCGGCGCTGTAAATTGCTGTAATCTGCGGGTCGGCGGCAAGGACGGCGCGCAGGCGAGCTTCGACCACATCGTGGCGGTCGCGCCCTTCGACCAGCGGCGCTGTCGTCAACATGGTCGGGGCAAGTGTCTCGCGCAGGCCGGCTAAACGTTCAGCATGGTCACGGGCCGTGATTGCGCCGATGATCGGCAGCACTCTGCCAGCCCGGCCACCGTGCGCCAGCACGATGAGCCCGCCTGCGGTCCGCCCAGCCGTGGCGTTGTCGATCCCGATATAGGCGTCGCGCTGTGATGCGGGCATGTCAGAGATCATCGCAAGCACCGCAACCCCTTTCGCCCGCAGGGCAGCGATGGCGTCATCAACACCTGCGCCACTGATGCCAACAAGGGCGACGCCGTCTACGTCGATTTGTGCCAGATTGGTCAGGCAGTGGACCAGCGCCGCCGGATCAAAAGCCGCAACGCGTTCGATTACGATTTGGACGCGGTCGGTTCCGGCGGGTGGATGTGCGTTGCGTAGAATGGTGCAGACGCTGTCGAAAAAGGTGTTCGTGCCTTCGGGAATGACAAAACAAAACCAGTAAATTCGGCGTTGTGCCAGATTGGCAGCCGCAACATTGCGCACATAGCCAAGGTCGGCGACCGCCTTCAGCACAGAAGCGCGTGACTTCTCGGCCACGGCTCCGCGCCCGTTTATGACGCGATCAACGGTCGCATAGCTGACGCCAGCCTGCGACGCCACATCAACCAGAGTCGGTGCCCGCTTCACGATAAAATTCCTCCCAGTTGTAAAGGATCATCGCATTATCACTACGTCAAATGATTTTTGATAGACGTCTTTCATTTTCAGACCTATCAGCCTCTTAGTTAAACGCGTCCAGCCGCCATAATGGGTGATAGCTGGCCATGCGCTGAGGGGGACTGTTGCATCAACTCGCTGAGTACAGGTTAGCGCTGCGCGAACGTTGTGGATCAGGCGGCAGCGAAGAGTTGGCTGATAAACAGGATTTCACCTTGAACGCCCGGCTGCTTGTGATGGACGTGACCGCGTTTGATGGTTCGAATTGTCTCTATCCCGCTCAGGGTTGCTTTGGTGGATCACAGCGACCGAAAGCTCTAATGGTATCCAAGTAGCCGCTTCATGGCAGCGTGATCGCTCTTGATGCGGTTGTTGCGCCACTTTTTGTCGATGTGTCGGATGCCATCGAAATACGGATCGTAGCGCTGATTGATCTCGCGAATAACGCGTCGATCGCTTTGTGCTTTGTCTGTGACGATGGTGACCAGCCGATGCAGCCTTACGCGTTCGATGGCTTTGTTCAGAAAGGCCTTTGCTGCCTTTGCATCCCGCCGGGTAGTCAGGCGAAAGTCGATCATCTGGCCGTTGGCATCAACGGCCCGCCACAAATAACACCACTTGCCGCCAACGCGGATGTAGGTCTCGTCCACATGCCAATCGACACTCGCCCGGCGCAGATGCCTCTCCGTTCGTTTGGTGATCTCCGGGCCAAACTTGATCACCCACCGATACACGGTCGACCGATCAACAGAGTTCCCGCGTTCTGCGAGCAGGTCCACCACGTCCTGATAGGACAGCGGGTAACGCAGATACTAAGTAAGCGTCCGGCGTGGCTGCTCTGACGCGCGTAGAGAGTGTTCGATAGTGTCCGCTATGGATAGCGGACACTCTGGGGCGATTGATGGCACGGCGGACCAAGCGACTTTGGACGGACGAAGAGAAGCGGTCGATCTGCTTGCAGACGACGGCACCAGACGTTTCGGTGGCACAGGTCGCACGGCGTTACGCCCTGAATGCGAACGTCGTCTTCAAATGGCTACGTGATCCCCGTTTTGCGCCGGATATCGCGCCAGCTTTGGACGGCAGCGCAGCAGAGGGTGCTTTTTTCCTGCCGGTAGAGATCGTCGATCGCACCCGCGACGTTGCTGATGCTGTGGCCATTGATCCTGTACCTGCCGTCGGCATCATCGAGATCGACATCGCGGGTGGCCACCGGCTGCGGATCAGCGGTGTTTACGATCCTGAAGCACTGGCGCGACTGATCCGCGGTTTGTCAGCATGATCCCGGTGCCGGTAAATACGCGCGTGTGGCTGGCAGCAGGCGTGACCGATATGCGCCGCGGCTTCACGACCCTGGCAGCGCAGGCCGAGGCGACGCTGAAGCAGGACCCATTCGTGGGCCACATGTTTGTCTTTCGTGGTCGTCGGGGCGATCTGATCAAGATCATCTGGTGGGATGGCCAAGGAGCCTGCCTGTTCTCGAAGCGGCTTGAGAAGGGCCGGTTCGTCTGGCCCTCGGCGACGGAGGGAAAGATATCCCTGACGCCGGCCCAGCTGGCGATGCTCTTGGAAGGCATAGACTGGCGCCTGCCGCAACGCAGCTGGAAGCCGCTCAAGGCAGGATAAACAGGCCCGGAATGACACGTCCGGGATTCCCCGAAGGCGTCAAATCGGGTATCATCAAACCATGCTGGACGTGGTCAAATCTCTGCCGGAAGATCCTGATGAACTGAGGCAGTTCACGGCGCTTCTGCTCGCCGAGGTCAAGTCGCAGGCCATGCTGATCGAGAAGTTGCGTCACCAACTAGCGGGCCACCGCAACCATCGTTTTGGCTCTTCGTCCGAGAGCATTGAGCAGCTTCAGCTGGCGCTCGAGACCAGCGAGATTGCCATCGACAGGATGACTGCAAAATTGCGGCTTCCGGATGAGGAGCCAAGGGACAAACCGAAGCGCCGGCCGATCCCCGATCATATCCCGCGTCAGGAGGTCGAACTGACCACTGGCGACGACGCTTGTGCCCAATGCGGTGGCACGCTGCGCCGCCTGGGCGAAGATGTAACCGAGGAGCTGGAGTATGTGCCGGGTCGGTTCATCGTGAACCGCATCGTGCGGCCACGCTCTGCCTGTTCCGGTTGCGAGGCCTTCACGCAGGCCCCATTGCCATCCCGCCCGATCGAGCGCGGGCGCCCCGGTCCCGGCCTGCTGGCGCATGTGCTCATCTCAAAATACGGCGATCACCTGCCGCTGTATCGGCAGAGCCAGATCTTTGAGCGTGACGGACTGGATCTGGACCGCTCGACGCTGGCGGATTGGATGGGCAAATCCACCGCCCTGCTGGAACCGCTGGCAGATGCCATCGGTCGCCACGTGCTGGCCGGACAGGCCATCTTCGCAGATGATACTCCGGTGAACATGCTGGCACCCGGCACCAGGAAGACGGCGACTGCGCGGCTCTGGGCCTACGGGCGGGACGAACGGCCATGGGGCGGTGATGCCCCACCCGCCAGCTGGTATCAGATCTCACCCGACCGGAAGGGCCAGCATCCGAAGGACCACCTGACAGGGTATCAAGGCTGGATGCATGCGGATGGCTACGCCGGCTTCGAGGACCTCTACCGCTCTGGCAACATCCACGAAGTCGCCTGCATGGCTCACGTGCGACGCAAGTTCGTCGACGTCCACCGAGCGCAAGGCTCGGCCATCGCCGATGAGGCGATCCGGCGCATCGCACAGCTCTATGCGGTTGAGGATTACCCGAGGATCGCCGCCTGACAGGCGCGTCGAGATCAGACAAGCCTTCGCAAAACCGATCTTCCATGATCTCGAAGCCTGGCTGCATGCCCAGCTGCCCAGCATATCCGGCAAGTCGCCGCTGGCCGTAGCGATCCGTTACGCCTTGACCCGCATGAAGCGGCTCAAGCCCTATCTCAACCACGGCATTTTGGAGCTAGATAACAACACAGCGGAACGCGCGATGCGGCCGGTGGCAATCGGGCGGAAAAAATATCTGTTCGTGGGCTCTCAGGCTGGAGGCCGTGCCGCCGCCATCGCCTATACCCTGATCGAGACCGCAAAGCTGAATGCTGTCGATCCGCAAGCCTGGCTCGCCGACACGCTTGCCTGCATTCCAGACTATAAGATCACACGCGTCAATGAACTTTTGCCTTGGAGCCACGGCCGATGAATCGTGCCGTGGTAATCCTACTCTGCTTGATCGCCTCGACGCCAGCGGCAGCGGAAGTCTGTGACAAGGTAAGGCCTGCCTGGACCCCGCAGCACGGTCCTGTCGGACAACTCGACGACCTCGCCTTGTTCTTGTTCGAGCCCATCGGCCTGATTGCGATCGGACTAACGGTGGGAGCCTTCCTCTTAAGGTCAGCCTGGTTCTCTGCGGTCGCAATCGTGATCTTGATGCTCATGGTTGCGCTCAACGTTAGCACTTGGCGCGAGGCAGATGACATCACCCGTTTCGCCATCAGCGAGAGATGCATGACCGCGCCCTACCTTACCACAATCGTAATGATCGCAATGGCCGCGAGCATCGTCACGCTGACATGGATCAAAACCTTGGATAGGTCAAAGGCGCCCTGACCAGACGCTTACGGCCTATCTCGCTGACATCCTCGAACGCATCCATGATCACAAGATCAACCGGCTGGATGAACTACTGCCGTGGAATTGGACGCCGATGACTTTGCAAAACAGCCAGGCTGCATAACCGCGGTCTCAATCGAGCGGTTACGGCGATCCTAAGATGACGACCGCACTACTCGACCGCCTAACCCACCGTTGCCACATCTTGGAAACCGGAAACGACAGCTTCCGCTTCAAAGCCAGTGCAGCCGTAGCGGCGCAGAAAAAGAGGGAGGACAATCATGCATTGACCAAAGCCTGACACCCGAAGCATAACTTAAAGGTGGCTCACTTCTCGATGAAAAAACCCGGCTCACTTCCGCGTGGAAATCTATAGACGGGTCAATTTACTTGAACAGGCGCGGAAATTTCTGGCTGCACAAGACCAGATTAGCACGATTTTCCGTCCTCGTCGCTACCGTTTTATCGCCACTTCAGAGCCGATGCCTTCGATCTTAAGAGAGCCTAAACGCTCGAAATGACAGCGTAACGGGCGTGGGTCAGGCCGTATTTAGGCGGGTGCAAATAAGTTGGCAATGCCCCTCAACGTTCTGGCGCGCTCAATTCTTTGTGCCACCTTATCTAGCCATGAGCTCCAACTCGATCCAAAATGTCGTCCCGTTCCCTTCAATCGAGTGGACACCCATTCGGCCGCCTAGTAGATTGATCAACTGTTTAGAAATACTTAGCCCCAACCCGCTGCTCTTATTGCCTGCTGTCGAACCTGGGTTGGTTTGATGGAACGGCGTGAAGATATTTTTCTGCTCTTCTTCAGAGATACCGATACCATGGTCGGTGACCTCAACCCGTGCCACCCCCTTCAACTGTGTCGCCTTTATTTGCACCACATCGCCGGTCGCAGTGAACTTTGCTGCGTTTGAGAGCAGATTAACCAATACCTGTGAAACGCGAGCACCATCTGTATAGGCAACCATCTTATCGCTTGATGTAGTCACTTGGTAGGAAACCCCAAGCTTTTCAGCGTAGGCACAACAATTCTCGACCGCGGTGTTGACCACATCATTCAGATCCACAGCATTACGATTAATAGTGACCTTCCCCTCGGTAAGTGCTTGAGCATCGATAATATCGTTGACCAACATCAAAAGCCGATCCCCGTTCCGCCGAGCCACCTCAAGCAGTTTGAGCGTGGGGGCGTCTTGTGTCGTCTTTTCGACACGCACCTTCAGGAGCGCCAAGCCACCTAAAATCGATGTCATAGGTGTTCGCAGCTCATGACTGACGACACTCATAAAGTTCATCTTCATTTGGGATGCTGAAGTCGCCTCCTGAGCCAAAAGACGCATAGCATTGCTAGTCTTTTTAGACGATCTAAGTTCCAGTAGGACTAGGGCTATGATGATAACGAAAACGCTGACTAATATAGCGCCGAGGTATGCGATCAACGACGAAAGGTAGAGCAGGCCGGTTCTAAAGTTAGCCATCGCCTCGTTATTTGACTGAGCAAGAGCCATAAGAAATTCACGCAATCTCATGTCATAGCCATCGAGTGCCATAATTATTTGCTCAATCTCTTGCAAACGAACTGCTTGAGATGTTTCGAGCGAGGAAATGTTTTCGATCGACGGCTCAATTGTTGTAAACGCCAGCTCCAATTCTATTACGACTGCTTGATCAACGTCATATTCAGACATCAATCGTAACAGCTTACCCTCTTGGAGGACATTGATCCGGCTCCAAGCCACATCAAATCTTGGCATCAGTTCCGAAATGTCATCGTATCCTAACGCGACCCGGCCAAGGGTGTTCTCAAAGCGAAGCAGTTCATACTGAAGCTGCGACGCAATCCAAACAGGTTCGCTTTGCTCTGCGGTCTGGATATTTTGAACTTCAATGCCGAGTTTCGATACTAGCCGAACGCCGAACGCGACGGCCCCGCAAAGGGGCAGAAGAATAATCGCGCGAAGCAATAGGCTACGGTATGTCACTCGACAGCGATGCTCTTTAGTTGCCAAACCAAGCGACCGTTATACAGATCGTCTCGAAGCTCCGGGTTGTCATCCATGGGATAGATGACCCAAATCGGACCCTTATCGCGGACAGACATTTCCTCGCCATCGCGAAGCAATGCTAAGATGACGCCATACAGAAACGCATCTTCCGCAGGCACTGAAATTGTGAAGTCATTGATAGCCGACAACTGTATCTCAGCATCTCTATCGATGTCAGAGGCTTCAAGGAGAGACTGCAAGCTAGGGCCTTGGAAGGTCGTCAGCTCGTCAACATAATCATTTGTCGTCTCGACAGTTTCCTGCTCGAAAGCGAGCAAGTCTTCAAATTTGTAAGATTTTGTTTCCTCGCCATTTGTGACAGTCAAGATGTCTTGTGCGACACTTACCGTTGGTAGAGCAAGTGACAGACAAGCGACGGTAGTTCCGAGCATCCTCTTCGTATGCATAGCCGCAGTCCCTCCGAATCAGTTAATCTACCCTAGGTAGTTTGCGACCATTTACAGATTGATCCACTACTTACTGTACAAATAAGGTATGCAGTAGGTTGACGTAGATCAAATTGATATCATTTAGATTGTATATACGCTGTAAAACGAGGTGCTCCCCATCTTTTGGTCAGGTTCTGGCACATTTTAAGCTTTGATCTAATCCTGCTGATCGGGATGCGGTGCTTCGATTTCCAGCAAGTAGACCGTTGCTGGTGGTTGGCCGCGAAGGGCTTTGTGCGGTCGGCGGCAATTGTAGATCTCCATTGATTGCCGGACACCCGCGCGGGCCTGTGACCCAGTCTCCAAAGCGTGCAGGTAGATGCACTCGTATTTCAGGGCGCGTCACAGCCACTCGATGAAAATATTGTCCAGATAGCGACCTTTGCCGTCCACTGAGATGCGGATGCCTGACCGCCTCAGGCGATCTGTCTATGTGGGACTGTTGGATTAACTTGCTGAGTACAGGTTAGCGCCGCGCGAACGTTGTGGATTACGCGGCAGAGAGTAGTTGGCTGATTAATAGGACTTTACCTTGAACGCATGGCTGCTTGTGATGGATGTGGCCGCGTTTGATGGTTCGAATTGTCTCTATTCTGCTCAGGGTTGCTTTGGCTGATCGTAGTGACCGACAGCTCTGATGTGTTGATTTCCACCCAGAAGTGACCCGGGTAGCGGCATAATTTCCATTGAGAATTGACCCATGTGACCCTTCCCCCAGCGGCATGCGCAACGGGGGACATTGGAGTGATACACATGGGACTTTTGAATATCATCCGACGTATGGCTTTGCGCGAGAAGTTGCCCCTGCGCGAGATTGCGCGGCGGACCGGCATGTCGCGCAACACGATCAAGAAGTATCTGAACGCAAGCACGATCGAGCCGCAGTTCGCGACGCCGGAGCGGCAGAGCAAGCTCGATCCGTTCGCTGAGAAGTTGGCCGGCTGGCTAAAGACGGAGGCCGGCAAGTCGCGCAAGCAGCGGCGGACGTTGAAGCAGATGTATGCCGATCTGGTGGTTCTGGGCTTTGACGGGTCTTACAACCGGGTTGCGGCTTTTGCGCGTGACTGGCGCGCCGATCGGCAGCGAGATCAGCAGACGACAGGGCGCGGCACCTTCGTGCCACTGTCGTTTAGCCCAGGCGAGGCGTTCCAGTTCGATTGGAGCGAGGATTTTGCAGTTCTTGGTGGCGAGCGCACGAAGCTCCAGGTTGCCCACATCAAGCTGTCGCACAGCCGGGCCTTTCTGGTCCGGGCGTATCTGCTGCAAACGCACGAGATGCTATTCAGTGCTCACTGGCACGGATTCCGGGTCTTCGGTGGGGTTCCGGAGCGCGGCATCTACGACAACATGAAGACGGCGGTCGATCGCGTCGGTCGTGGGAAGGACCGGCAGGTCAACATGCGGTTCCTTGCGATGGCAAACTACTATGTATTTGAGCCAGCGTTCTGCAATCCGGCCGCAGGCTGGGAGAAGGGACAGGTCGAGAAGAACGTGCAGGATTCCCGACACCGACTGTGGCAACCCATGCCGGACTTCCCCGATCTGGCGGCCCTGAACGACTGGCTGGAACAGCAGTGTGTGGCATTATGGGGCGAGATCCCGCACGCATCATTACCGGGGAGCGTTGCTGACGTCTGGGCCACAGAACAAGCTGCGCTGATGCCATTGCCCCCCGCCTTCGATGGCTTTGTCGAACTGAGCAAGAGGGTGTCCCCGACCTGCCTGATCAGCTTCGAGCATGAGGAGGATCAGGAAACGATCCGGGGGATCGTTTCCCCGACGAACGCTACAGTGTTCCGGCGTCCTTCGCCAATCGCCCGGTCAGCCTGCGGGTTTATCCAGAACGTCTGGTGATCGCTGCCGAAGGACAGATTCTGTGTGAGCATGTGCGGGTGATCGAGCGCAGCCATCAATTACCACCACGCACGATCTACGATTGGCGGCATTACCTGGCCGTCCTTCAGCGTAAGCCGGGTGCGCTCAGGAACGGCGCCCCCTTCGCGGGATTCCCTTCGGCCTTCAAGCAGCTACAAGACATCATGTTGCGTCGCCCCGGCGGTGACCGGGAGATGGTCGACATCCTTGCGCTGGTTCTGCACCACGACGAATAGGCCGTGCTGGTCGCTGTGGAGATGGCGCTGGCTGAGGGCGTCGCAACCAAAACCCATGTGCTGAACCTTCTGCACCGTCTGATCGACGGAAAGACGATCGGTGGGCCGGACATCGACACACCACAGGCACTCGCTCTGCGCAGTGAGCCAAAGGCCAATGTCGAACGCTATGATGGCCTGCGGGCCCGGACCGCCGGAGGCCGCCATGCGTCATGATCCTGCCAGCGGTGCCATCATCATCATGCTCCGCAGCCTGAAGATGCACGGGATGGCCCAGGCCGTCACCGACCTCATGGAACAGGGCGCTCCGGCATTCGACGCCGCGGTGGCAATGCTCGCCCAGTTGCTGAAGGTCGAAGTGGCCGAGCGGGAGGTCCGGTCCATTGCCTACCATATGAAGGCTGCCCGCTTCCTGGCTTACAAGGACCTGTCCGGCTTCGACTTCGCGGCCAGCGAGATCAACGAGGCCACGGTGCGCCAACTTCATCGCGGCGACTTCATGGACGGTGCTCAGAACGTCGTGCTGATCGGGGGCCCGGGGACAGGCAATACGCATGTCGCAACAGCCCTCGGCGTGCAGGCTGTCGAGCATCACCGCCGCAAGGTTCGCTTCTTCTCGACCATTTAGCTCGTCAATACGCTCGAGCAGGAGAAGGCCAAAGGCAAAGCCGGACAGCTTGCCGAAAGTCTCGTCCGCCTCGATCTCGTGATCCTGGACGAACTTGGCTACCTGCCGTTCAGTGCATCAGGCGGCGCGCTGCTCTTCCATCTGCTGAGCAAACTCTACGAGCGCACCAGTGTCGTCATCACCACGAACCTGAGCTTCAGCGAATGGGCGACCGTCTTTGGAGACCCCAAGATGACGACGGCGCTCCTCGATCGCCTGACTCATCGCTGCCACATCCTGGAGACCGGCAACGACAGCTTCCGCTTCAAAGCCAGCGCCGCAGTAGCGGCCCAGAAAAAGAGGGAGGGCAACGATGTCTTGACCCAAGCCTGACCACCGAAACATAACATCAAGGTGGGTCAGTTCTCGATGGAAAACCCGGGTCACTTCTGGGTGGAAATCAACACTCTGATGGTATCCAAGTAGTCGCTTCATGGCAACGTGATCGCTCTCGATGCGGTTATTGCTCCACTTCTTGTCGACGTGTCGGATGCCATCGAAATGCGGATCGTAGTGCTAATTGATCTCGCGAATAACGCGTCGATAGCTTTGCGCTTTGTCTGTGACGATGGTGACCGGCCGATGCAGCCTTACGCGCTCGATCGCATTGTTTAGAATGGCCTTCGCTGCCGTTGCATCCCGCCGGGCCGTCAGGCGAAAGTCGATCATCTGGCCGTTGGCATCAACGCCCTGCCACAAGTAACGCCACTTGCCGCCAACGCGGATGTAGGTTTCGTCCGCATGCCAATCGACACTCGCCCGGCGCAGATGCTTCTCCGTTCATTAGGTAATCTCCGGGCCAAACTTGATCACCCACAGATACACGGTCGACAGGTCAACAGTGATCCCGCGTTCTACGAGCAGGTCCACCACGTCCTGATAGGACAGCGGGTAACGCAGATACTAACGGACAGCACCCAGAATGATCTCACGCGCAAAGCGATGGTGTTTGAACGGTGATCTACGCGGCATGCTCGACCTCAAAAGTAGGATCGTGGCCAAGCCGTATGGCTCATGCAGCAGTCTCATATGATGAGCCTGCAGCGGTTTCTCGGCTGACGGTTCAGCCGTATTGTGACCGGCGCAGTGGAAGCGGGCGCGCCTGGACGCGCGCTAAAATGTGATTCGCTGGCGCTCGGTTAGGGACTTTGGCATACGATCTGAATGATCAAC
The DNA here is from genome assembly GCF_042466455.1 of Loktanella sp. R86503. Taxonomy (NCBI): domain Bacteria; kingdom Pseudomonadati; phylum Pseudomonadota; class Alphaproteobacteria; order Rhodobacterales; family Roseobacteraceae; genus Loktanella; species Loktanella sp. R86503. The sequence goes on along the minus strand of NZ_JAXHCI010000004.1, from coordinate 18,683 downwards.
AGGCTTATGTTCCAACGACGGTTCCTTTAATACTGTAAACCAAAAGGATGTCTTGTCGGCGATGGTGCTGTAAAAACCGATTGTGCCTCCTGAAAGCTCTACAATCTGTTTAGAGATCGCGAGTCCCAATCCGCTGCCTCCTCTTGATCTTGTATCGGCTTCTTTCGCCTGAGAAAACGGTAAAAAGATTTGGTCTCTAAACGCGTGCGGTACACCTTCGCCCTCATTGGTCACTGACACTTTGTGGAAGGCCTCAAAATCGTCGATCCGGATCAAGATATTGGTATTTGGATAGGCAAATTTGGCAGCATTGGTCAGCAAGTTATTCATGACCTGTTGGAAGCGTTTCGGATCAATTTTACCGAAAGCATCGCCCATGTCTGAAACAAGTTGATACTGAACGTTAAAGCTGTTTGCGATGTGCGTATTCGCCAATATCGCATCTTTGGTTTGCGATATAATATCATAGCCATCAAGTGACAAATCCATTTGGTTCACTGAAAACTTCTCGAAATCCAGAATATCGTTGATTAAGCTATAAAGGCGATCACCATTTTGGTGCGCTATCGCGAGCAAGCGCTGCACCTTGTCCGACAAGTTTTCGTCTTTTAGCGCACGAATTAACTGAATCGAGCCAAGAACCGATGTAAGGGGCGTCCTAAGTTCGTGGCTAATGGTTGCAACGAATTCACCCTTCATTGCGCTTAGCCGGCGCTGCTCGGTCAGATCCATGACCTGGCAAAGGATGTGATTGGGTCGCCCAGATGTATCCCTGACAAGGCTAACCGTTACTTTCGCCCACATCGTTGAGCCGTCGCTACGTATATAGCCTCGATCCTCGATATAATTGTCAATTTCACCCCTGCCGAGCTTTGCAAATTGTTCAGATGATCTTTGCATGCTTTCGGGGTGGGTTAAGTCTGCGGCGGTTTTAAGAACAATTTCTTCTTTAGTATATCCCAAGGCCTCGCATAGCGCTGTGTTCACACGCCACCACGTACCATCAATACCAAAGATGACATGACCGATTGGCGAGTTTTCAAAGGCCGATCTGAATTGTTCATTACTGTCACGCAGTGAAAATTCGATCTCTTTGCGTTTTGAAATATCACTCATCGAACCAATAACAGAGGTGATTTGCCCCGCGTTATTCTTGGTTGTTCCAGCGACATTGACTTGCATCCAACGCCATTGTTTTCCATCCTTTGATAAAATCCGGTACTCGCTCGAGGCTTTTTCTTGCTCTCCATCGACGCAGATTCGTACCGCCTTTAATGCAGTGGAAAGATCATCAGGATGCACACGAGAGCGCCACTCCACCTGAGTATCAACCGGGTCCTCTCTATCCAGCTCCATCAGCTTACGCCACATGCCAGAAACAACGGCGCGATCCTCGATCGGGAAATACTCGAACACACCAATCTGGGCTGAATTAATAGCGGTATTGGCACGCTTCAGCTCGATGCTTGTCGCTTTTTCTTTCTTTACGATTTCAGTCAAATTTCGAAGGATCATCGCATGCTGCAAGCCGTCTTCATCACGCCAAGCCGTAAGATGAATGGCAAGAGGAACCTCTCCACCAGCACTTGTCTTGCCCATGATCAATTGGATATTTGCATCAATCTCAGGCGGGTGGATGTAGCTATTGAGCGCGTCTACAGATTGGACGTCTATGACCTCTGAAACGGTCAAACCCATCATGCTTTGCGTATAGCCAAATAAACTGTCGGCCGCGGCATTGCTATGCGAAATCTTGCCCGACGCATCAATGGTCATCACTGGCACTCTGATGTGCCTGAAGGCTTTAAGAACTGGTTCGTTCGGCATGACAGGGTTTTTCACACTAAATACTGAAGCGTCCCCTCAAGGTTGCAATATTTTTTGTCAAATGAAAGGCAACCTTAGGGTGTATCCAAGGCGGACACCACGCCAGTAGAAAGTCCTAGGAATTGGGGTGCCTACAAACGACACCAGCCCTTTGCAGTAAATGGTGCAAAGCGCATGGTGCAGTCATGTTGCAAGGGTCACTGGCGACATGAAGCTCCCAAAGAAATTTTCGGGAGCTTCTATATGCGGACTTTTCCGACTTTCGCTGCACCCGCGAAATTGGATTGGCTTGAAAACCACCGCCGACAACAAGGGCGGTTTGCCGACATTCGCTGCGCCTGCAAACTAAATGGGCATGTCCTAAGAAAGCAGACGCTCAGGGCCACGACCCAGTTTTTTTCTGGGAGCATCTGCAGCGAATGTCGGCAATGAGCCCTCTTTACCGAATGCCGTCCCGCAGCATTTTGCGAGTGCAGAAAGACTTACCCTGCGTGAACGGCCCTGAGCGGACCTTCATGGACACCGCAGCAAACGGCAACTAAGAGCCTCAAACTATCTAGAATCTGGTTCCGTCGAGGTCCCTTGGCGTGGAGTTTTTTTCTGTGGTAGGTCATAGTCTCGCCTTTAGCAGACGGGGATTGTGAAGTGGACATCACGCGAGGACGTGTCCGGTGGGACTTAAGCACGGACAGGGCTATGGCCCAGGCAGTGCGGCACTCGCGCATTCCATTATGCATTTCCGATCCCAATCAACCGGACAATCCTATTGTTTTCACCAATACGGCATTCCTCGACCTGACCGGATATACCGAGGATGAGGTCGTCGGTCGGAACTGTCGTTTTCTGCAGGGCAAGGACACGACAGAAGATAGTCTGACCGCTTTGCGGTCCGCCATTCAGAACCAATCTGTCGAGACAATAGAGATCGTTAATTACCGCAAAGACGGATCGCGCTTTACGAATGCCCTGCAAATTGGCCCGATCTTGGATGACAGCGGAAACTTAGTGTTCTACTTCGGATCCCAACTTGACGTGACCGAAAAGCGTGCTTTAGAGCGCAGGGCGCGTGAATTGGCGGATGTCGAGCTTGTTCACAGATTACGGAACATCGTCAATGTAATGGAAGTCGTGATCAAGATGACGGCACGCGAGGAGGCCGATCCCAAGGTCGTAGGATCCATTACCGCTGAACGGCTCCGCGCTTTAAGCGATGCCCATCTGCATACAATTCACCATCCTTACGATTACAGCGCCAGCATGACGGAAGTCGCACAGTCGACATTGCTTGCATACGCACCAAAAGGTCAAAAACAGTTCAGCCTTAACGGATCTGATATTATACTGCCGAGCCATCTGCTGTCGTGCATGGCGTTGGTCTTGCACGAGCTGGCTACCAACTCTGTTAAGCACGGCTCGCTTGGTGCGGAAACGGGGCATGTCGACCTAAACTGGCAAATCTTTGCTGACAAAGATGTCGAAATGCTAGAATTGGTCTGGTGTGAATTGGACGGGCCGGAGGTCACCAAGCCAGAGCGTTCCAGCGGGTCCAAGATCGTATCTGATCTGATCGAATCGGTCGGTGGCACGCTGACGCTGGATTGGGCGAAGTCCGGCTTAGTCGCGAGAGCGAATTTTCCGCTGACACTATTCTGAGCAAAAGTTGAAAAGTCCGCTCGCAGGATCTCAGATCGCACCAAATACGCTGGTTTCCGAACGTTCACAAAGGGTGATTTTTGGGAGGCCGTGCAGATGCAACGAACGGCGGCTTCGAGCCCTCTTTACTGAATGCCGTCCCGCAGCATTTTGCGATAGCAGAAAAACTTGCCCTACGCTTCCGGCCCGAACCGGCCATTCACCGCCTCTTAAGATGCTGCAGCGAAGCCCGTCAGAGCGGCCATTCGTGCATCGCGCAGCAATTTTCTGGATGAAACGTCGGTCAGCGGACAAAGCCGCCTTAGCCTTAGGGTCCGCGGAGTTGCTGGCGTCTGCCTATGACAGTGGGGCTTTGTAGTGCTCGCGTGTGAGCTTGACCTCTCATCCATGAATAAATGGGTGCCGTTGCCCGACGCGATGAACAGCCTTACTGAACCGCTCGTCAGACTAATATCGCCGCTGCTTGACGTAGGCATCCAACTTCTTGAACGCATCGTCTGACGGCTTGTTATTTAAGGCCTTCGAGAACGTTTCAGATATGCCATACTTTGACGCGTATTCTACGGCGGCGGCTTCAAGGGCAATGAAATAGTCGGACATTTTTTTCGCTTCAGAAGTTTGCACAATATACCTCGTGTTGACCCCCCAATGTTGAAGCAAACAGGTTAAAGAACAGTTAAGAGATGTTTCCCTTTATAGCCCGAGTCAGAAGTAGACCGCGAATAGCAGGTCCTCAGTGTCCGTCGTCAGGCAGTCGTTGCGTAGAAGCAGGTCACCAATCCATACAAAAATATCTACGACGATATCGTCCGATTTTATGTGGATGATGCGCACAGCTACGAACAATCCTAGCGGCGATACCAAGTGAAAGCTCAATGCTACTTATCGTCGCTTTCTAACGCGACTTGGTTGAAAGCTTCTGACACCTTGGCCGCGGCCGATTGCTGTGCACTAATCTTGCGTCCGTATCGCGCTGGCATTTCAGGCGACGTCCAACGGCCGGCGACCATGATGGATGACAGATCGCACCCAATTCGAAACGCGTCATGCACACCTCCGATGCGCGTGCTGTGCGCCGATACATCCTTTCGTCCGGTGCAGCGTCTTAAAATCCGTGAAATTGTGGCGGGATCAAGAGGAAGATGTTGTGCACCTTTTTGAGACTTAGTCAGGATCGGATCGTCTGCCTTCAGCTTAGCTTCTTCAATCCAAGCAAGAACAGCCAAGGTGCCTTTTGCGGAGAGATAGGCGTAGGCACCTTCACCGTATTGATCTGTTTTTGACCGGCTGACGTAGAGCAGGCTGCTCCCATCGTCTTGCCGCAATAGGTTCTTTACTTTGAAAGCAGAAACTTCCGAAGAACGGCACCAAGTGTCAGTCATAATCCAGAGCATCGCTTTGTCACGTAGCTCCAAGCGACTTGAACCCAGACGATCAATCGCATCTATCACATCCTTTTTGCCAAGAGCAGGCGCTTGGCGCTGCGTTGTGCCATACTTGCGCTTAACGCCCTTCAAAGCCAAATCGACAAGCCGATGCCGCGTTGGAGATGGCAGGAAACGAGATCGATGTAGCTCTGCAATACCCCAAAGCCTCGTTTCGATCGTGTTTGAGGCCAGTTTGCCGCCCATATCATCAACCCAAGAGGCCAAAATTTCAGGGCTAACTGGAGGCTCTGGTGAGTATCCGTGATCCACACACCATTTACCAAAAAGCCGAATAACCATGTGGTAGTTCCGCAAGGTTGCAGGAGCAAATGCGTTCTCTGACCGCTGGCGATACTCTTCTATGAGTTGATGTCGTCGCGAGGAAGGCAGTCGTGAAATTACTGATAAGGCTTCGACGCGTTCGTTGTGGCGGTCAAACTTACGTGGCATTGAATGTCTCCCAATGTTCGAGCGATTTCATGCAGTCGGCAAGTTTATTATACACAACCTTGGCCTTGATTGATGACAACATGTCCGAATTATAACATTCAGCGAAGTGGGCTCGGACCTGCCGTTCGTTGCGGTCGCGAACAAAATCCATGCTGAACCGGACGACGAACGGCGGCTGAGCGGACAAAGCGCCACTGATGCCGCCCAACATTCAGCCTCTCAATCAACTTCAGCCCTCGAAGTGGCGTGACCAGATTTCTGTGCGTTTCGCGTCGCGCACTTCGTATTCGCGTATCGCGCGGGTAAGGTCGCCAACTTCGTCTGTTTCTTTGTCAGCCGCTATGTGTGTTAGCCGCATAGTATACCAGGCAGTTATCCCGCCCTCTGGCGCATCCGAAAATCTTGGAAAGGATGGTTCTGGCATCTGGTTTTCCATCCACAGATTGGGAAGGCTCGGCTCAAGAACAAGCGCACGGGCGAGCCCCACAACATCAACCACACCGCTCCTCACTGCGTCTTCTGCTTGCGCTCGTGTTTTGAAACCGCCGGTCAGCATAAGAGGCTTGGATGTTTTGGTTCGTGCACGTTTGGCAAACTCGATAAAATACGGCCCGCGCCCCGCTCCATCTGAGGCAGCTTTCGCGCCGGGAAAGTAGGTCCCACCGCTGATGTCGATAAGGTCAACGGAGGAGCCGTCTAAAGCTGCGACAACCTCAAGAGCATCATCTTCATCAAGTCCGCCGACCAATTGATCCGAGGAGTTGAGTTTTACCGCAATAGGAAAGTCGGGACCGACTTCCCTACGCACTTCTTCAATGGATTGGAGCAATAATTTCATACGGTTGGCGATTGTCCCGCCGTATTCGTCCCTGCGTTTGTTAAATAACGGCGACAGGAATTGACTGAGGAGAAAACCATGTGCCGCGTGGATTTGCACGCCACCAAACCCTGCTTGTTGCGCCAACTTTGCGGTCTTGGCGAAGTCCAAAGGAAGTTGTTGAATTTCGTCCAGCGACATCCCTTCACATTGCAGGTCGGGCAAGTCGAGTTCGCTTGGCCCTTTCGGATTACTGATTGGGCGATACGCAAGCGCACCAGCATGTCCAAGTTGCAGCCATAACAGCGCGCCGTTTCTGCTGCCGTGTTCTGCAAGAGACTCGAATTTTGACATGTCAGAGTTAGCGTCCAGCACAAGATTTCCGGGCTTTTCGGCAAAGTGGGGCGAGGGTTGCACCTCCCCGATAATCGACACGGCCAGACCACCTTCGGCCCAGCGTTGGTAGAGTCGATTTTGTTCAGCGGTGGGGATGCCTGTGCCGTCGCCCAATGAGTCGGACATTGCAGATTTGGCAATCCGGTTTTTCAGGATCACACCGCAAGGCAGTTCCAACGGATCAAACAGAGCATGATCTTGTTGCATTAGAATGGCCCCTTCAAATTTTGGCTACTGACGACACCTTCATGAAAAAGCATGGCGGGGCAACCTTGTGTAGGTTTGGGCTCGAACCGGACCTTCGCTGCGCCAGCACAAACCGTTCCAAAAACCAGCGTTTCTGAACGGTTAGGCTCAGGACTCATAACCAGAAGATCACGGTTGCGGCGAGAGCGATGGCTGAGAGAAAGACATTTGGACTTCGGTCGTAGCGCGTGGCCACGCGCCGCCAGTCTTTTAAACGTCCGAACATGATTTCGATCCGGTTGCGCTTTCTGTAGCGGCGCTTGTCGTATTTGACGGGCTTCTCGCGTGACTTCCGTCCTGGAATGCAGGGCGTTATCTTCTTGTCTACAAGGGCCTCGCGGAACCAGTCCGCGTCATATCCCCGGTCGCCCAAGAGCCAGTCAGCGGTCGGAAGGTTGCTCAGCAATGCCCTCGCCCCGGTATAGTCACTGACCTGACCGGCCGTCATGAAGAACCGGATAGGTCGCCCTAGTGCGTCGGTCACAGCATGCAGCTTGGTGTTCAATCATTTTTTAAGCTCTTCTGTCTGGTTTGGCATACCGTTGTTTTCGATTAATTTAAAAAACGCGTTGCGTTCATTCAGATAGGCCCGGTAGGCAATCAAGCCGGATAGGTAGTGTTCTACATCATCAATCCGCACCCGGAACCCATGGTGCCGAATAAAGAAGCTGCCGACAATCCGATTAGGATTGCGGAAATGCATCGCGACTTCTGGGAAGAACACGCCGTTTGCCAGATATTGCGCGCGGGTTTCCATCGCGTCCACAAAGGCCGGAATGTCCAAGCCTTCCAACGCCGGGCGCAAGGTTGGATCAGTCAGTGCCTGCTGCAGCAACAAACGTGTCGCGCAGCAGAGCTCAAGCAGCGTCGGAAAAGTCGTGATCCGATTGGCTATAAAATTCAGATAACCTTTGACGTTCTGTACCCCGAACCGGATATAGGCCGGGTTCGGATCATGCCGGGCTAGTTCAGAGGTGCAATAGGCCAGCCAGTGGTCATTATTCGTCCAATAATCCTGAACAATAAAGCGATCTACCGCCTGCCGTACTGCGTTCAGCCAATGGGGATCACCCGTGGCCTTATATAGCCGCATCAAGGCAAATGCGGCCTCACCGTCGTAATAGACCGTGCGCCGCGCATCTTTGACCTGCAGACTATCCGCATGAAGGACATGGTTGAAATCGCCGCTGACCCGGCGCATCGCAATTATACCTTCGCCCAGCTGCACGGCCAACTGCAGGTCTCCGCAATGACCTGTCGTTTCTGCGTGTTTGCAGATTGCGAGGATCGCGACAGCATTACCACCCAGTTTGATCTCATTCGCAAGGTCGGTCAGATAGGCTGGACCATTTGTTCCGTCTGGCGTGATAATCCGCTCAGCTTTCAAATACGCCAGCGACCGTTCAACCCCGTTGCGCAAATGCGGCGACTTTAAAAGACCATAGGCCTCGCTCAGGGCATACGTACTGCTAGCGTGGCGGAGGGTGTTATAATGTTGGATCGGACGATCAAAGCTGGGGTGCCAGCCGTAATTGAACGTGCCGTCCGGATGAATCTCTTTTGCAAGATAATCCGCCCCGTTCCGGATTAGGCTTTCAACCTGATCGGTGTCGGTCATGTCAAACGCCCGTCTTCCAGTATCCTTTCCGGTTGGCAGCAGGCGGTGAACGGTTGGTTCGGCGCGGTCCCGAAACAGGCCTTCGCTACTGAACAAATAGATGATATCGGATGCCGCTGGCATCTGAACCACCTGACCAAAGCGTCGCTTCCAGAACACCTGAAAATTCTTTTGGTTTATAGCGCAATGCGGCACCGCTGCCCCCCGATACAGCAAGGCGCTGGCATTAATCTCTGCTTCTGTCACCGCATGTTGAAATTTAGGATCGAACGCCAGACCCTTGCGACTGTAATTGCGCTTAACAACTCGCAGGGCAGCACAGTAATCCCCAAACGCAAGCGCCCGGACCGAGGTTGCCCAATCCAGCCGCAAATAGCCGGCCGACATCTGCGGCCGTAATGGCTGTCCAGTCAGTTGCACCTCCAGATCATCCAGGCTGTCGGCAGTAACCGTAGTGACCCGCGCCCGTGCAGTCCCATCGCTCGCGGAGAGAAAGATCACGTACCGCGGATAAGGTGCCGGAAGCCTCACGATTCTGTCGCGTAGTTGGTCCAGCATTGTGCGAACGGTTGCCGCAACTGGCTCCGCGATCTCGTTCAACTCCTCATCTTTCACGCAGAGCCTCCGCCGCACGGTTGAAGGGTTTGATCAGGTATTGCAGCACAGTCTTGGCACCAGTGTGGATGTCGACAGCGGTCACCATGCCGGGCGTGATCGGAAACGACTGGCCCGTTTTATTGGTCAGCTCGAACCTGTCGCTGCGCACAAAAACCCGGTAGTATAACCGTTGCGGGTCAATTTCATCGCGAATGGAATCAGGGGAGATCGACATCACCTCGCCCTGTAATGTGCCGTAAACCGAGTAATCATAGGCCGTAACTTTGACCGTGGCGCGCATCCCTGGACGGATAAAGGCGATGTCGCGCGGCTGAACGCGCGCTTCAACCAAAAGCTCGTCATCCAGCGGCACGATCGTCATCAGCTGCCCATTTGGCGGTACTACGCCACCGACGGTGGAAACGGCAATGTCCTTGACGATACCCCGCACCGGCGACCGCAGCGTTACACGCGTCAACTGGTCCTGCCGTCCGCGCAGTTCCGCTCGTAACGCATTAGCTTCAGACTCGGCCCCACTTAGTTCTTCGCGGGCAATGACGTAATAGTCGTGACGCGTATTATCTTCCCTCATGTTCAGATCGACGATTTGACGGTTTAGGCGCACAACTTCCATTCGTGACGACGCCCCAGCTTCGGCAAGTCGTGTCATCGTTGCCAGCTCATCCTCCATCAGGGCTCGGGACTCTTCAATGAGGGAGATAGAACTTAAAAAGCTCTGGCGTCGCGCCTCGTACAGCGCAGTCTCTGCCGCAATTAGATCGTTTTGTCCTTCAAGCTCCTGCGGAAACTGCAGCGGCAGATCCGCAACCTCTGCCCGCAACCGAGTGATACGGGCACTGTGGGCCAAAAGATTAACAGCGGTTTCCTCGACGGCGGCCTCAATGCGCGTTGGATCTAGCCGGACGAGAACCTCGTTCGCTTCAACAACTTGATCGGCGCGGACATTCAGCTCTCGCACCAGTCCCCCCTCCAGTGACTGGATTACCTGCTCATTGCGGATTGGAATTACGACACCGTCGGCGGTTGTGACTTCATCAAGAATTGCGAAGTAGGCCCACGGAAAGCCGACCAGAAACACCAATCCGATTAACCAGATGATCCTGCGTTGCTGCCGAAGGTCACGATCGTCCTCATAGAACGATCCGTCTTGTATTGCTTGCCAAGTCATGAGTTGCCCCCGCGCATTTTTGCCAGAATGTCGTCGCGCGGCCCGTCCAGAATGATCTGACCCTTGTCCAAAACGATTAACCGATCCACCAGTTGCAAGATCCGATGCCGATGCGTTGCGACGATTAGCGTGCGACCGATGGTCAATTTCCCTAGCTTTTCGATAAACCGCTTTTCAGTCATATCATCCATTGCAGATGTCGGCTCATCCAGCAGCAGGACAGAGGGGCGACGCAGCATCAATCTGGCCAACAGGATCGACTGCTTCTGACCGCCCGACAGTCCCCCACCACCTTCCATAATCTGATAGTCCCATCCGCGCTCAAACCGGCTAAGGAAAGCGTTTCCGCCGGCCATATCCAAGGCCGCCAGCAGCTCCTTTTCCGTGGCAGAGGGTTTGCCCAGCATCAGGTTGTCCCGCAGGGTGCCATAGAACAAACGCGCGTTTTGCGACAACAAGGCTATGTCGCGCCGCAGGTCAGACGGGTCGATGACATCGATCGATAGGGAATCGACCCGCATTTGTCCGGTGGTCGGAAATAACTGGCCTGACAGGGCTTGCAGCAAGGTTGATTTTCCGGCCCCATTCCGGCCAATCAGCCCGATCCGTTCCCCAGGTGAGATCTGCAGTCTTCTGACCATCAGGGCATTAGCGGTATCGACCCTGTGTTTGAAGATCGCATCCTCGAACGCAAAGTTGCCGCCAAGCCGAGCACAGGACACACGACTTTCCGCATCCGGGTGATCGATCGGCATCTTCATAATGTTATTCAACCCCTGCGCCCCGCTGCGCGCCTGTTGCAAACGCGACAGCACACCAGAAACCTGACTCATGGGGGCGATCATTCGCGATCCGAGAATGGATGCGCCGACTAGTGTTCCGGTCGTGATATCACCATTCATGACCATCGGTGCGCCAATCGCTACTGTGATCGCATAAACGCTTTGCTGGACAATTTGGGTCCATGATGTCAGCCCCCCAACGATCCTCCGTTCCGAAGATTGCGCCGCTGCCGTGCTGGCCGACGTCTGCTGCCAAATCCCCTCGAACCGATGTTCAGCTTGCATGGCTTTAATATCATCCACCCCCTGGATCGTTTCGACCAGAATAGCATTGCGTAATGCTGCCTCGCGTTGCGCACTTTGCGCTACTTTTCGAAGTTTCGGCTGAACCAGCAGACCTGGCAGAATGATAGCGATCAACGCGCAAAGCGGGATCAGCACCAGTGGACCGGCAATCCACCAAAAGATGGCCGTAAACATAAGAAAGAATGGCAAATCCATCAGCACACCAACAGAAGTTGATGTCATGGCCTCTCGCATCGTGTCGATGTCCCGGATTTGCGCAATAAAACTCCCGGTTGATGTCGGGCGGTGATCGGATCGCACCCGCAATGCGCGTCCGAACACTGTTTCCGACAACCGTAACCCCGCCTTTCGGCCTAAAGCATCCAGCAACACGATCCGCGATTGCTTTAGAAAGAACTCGAAAACGAAGGCCAGCACGACACCACTAAATAATACCGCAAGTGTGGGATAGGATTGCGCCGGAATGACGCGGTCATAGACCTGCATTGAAAACACGATACCGGTCAGCGCTAGAACATTAGTCATAAACGACGCCGCGATCACAGACCAATATGGTGTCAGCTTCGGGAACAGCGTCTTGCGTAGCCAGTTTTCCTTGACCGGCGCGATATAGCTGTCAATCCGTGCATCCGACAGTCCGCGCCGGGGCCGCACAAGGAAGACCCTGGAATTTGCTTCGATCAGATCCTCAATGCGACGTTCATTGGGATACACGCGATCCCCTTCGAACCGCCGGAATGCCGCAATTCCAGTTTGTGTAATAGTATCGATCACCATAGGTTCGGCAGTGTGTGGTACGATAAGGATTGGCGGATCCAGATGATCGAACTTTGCCGGGTTCATACGGACCGCGTGCATATCCAGCCCCAACCGTTCAGCAACTTCTTCTGGTCCGAGCGGCGTTCCCTGATTGTCAGCCCACTCCAAAGCAATCCGGACCGTTTCGTGCGACGACTTCAGGCCATAGCTGCGGCCAACTGACAGTAAGGCTTGCAACAGCGAGCCTTTACTTCCGGCAGTCTTGCCTTGCGGTTCAACTGTCTTCAGGTCAACAAGCTTTGTTTTCATGGCCCCAATGCCAATCCATAAAGTAGGGTGTCATCGACCCCAACAAAACGCCGCGGCAGCCCTTGGGCAGCCAGACAAGTGACCTGTTCCAGCTTTGTATTTTGACGCGCAAGTGCGATATCGAGCAGGTTTTGGTGGTATTCTTCTTCAACATCCAAAACGTCATCGAGCGTCTTGGTTCCTAGTTCAACAAATTGCTGAAGATAGAGCGTTCGGGTTTCGTCCAGCAGATCCGACTGATCGCGCAGCGCGTCCGCCAAAACCATCTGCGACCTGACAGCATCCTGCGCGTTATTGAAACTGCGCAGAGCCATTTGCTGTTCTCCATTGAACGTGGCTTCGGCAGCCGCCGCGTTACGGGCTGCGGCCGCATTGCGCGACTGCATTGCGCCACCATTGAACACAGTCGTGTCGACGTTGACATTTATGCCGACATTGCTGGTGTCCGACAGGTTTGAAAAGTCGTGGTTTGACGCTGCTTCCAAGGAAATTGCGGGTAGCCGTGTGGTTTGTGCAGTTTGTAAGTCAAGCTGCGCTACTGCGATATCAACCTGCGCCATCCGGACTGCTGCGACTAGACCTACGTCAAAAGGCGTGTTGCCGCAGCTTAAGCTGTCAAGGTTCAGCCCCGGACCTGTTCCAGCGTTTGCGACGCCGGTTTCGGCTTCAATGGCACGGCGAATGCCGGCCTGTGCAAGTTCGGTGCGCAGCAACAACGTTTCCGCAGTCTGTACGCGGCGCTCCGCTTCGATCAGGCTGCTGCCGGTCGTGGCTCCTTCAATGATTTGGTTCTCGACCAGACTACGCAATTCCCGCATGCGCGTCAGCCTGTCACGGGCAAGACTGACCTGCTCTGACTGGCTGTCGTATTCCACCATCAAACGCAGCATTTCTGTCAGATCGTCGTCGACGACCTCAAGAAAATCAAGGTGTGCCTTCTGGGCGAGCAGGACCTCACGCGACACTCCGCGCCCAGTCCGGCCAAAGTCATACAGCAATTGTGAGCCGGTCAGACGCAATTGTGGTGTGGGATCGTCGTTTCCGACGAGGTTAGAACCGATCCCGGCAGAAATCTGAGGATAAAAACCTGACTGTTGTACTTTGACAGTGGCAAACCGCGATTTGACCCGCTCTGCCGCGCCTGCGATCGAGGCCTGATTTTTCAGCGTTGCCAGCACAATTGGTGCGACATCAGTGGCCTGCGCTACGTCCCCGGCAGGGATGGCCGTATCGGTCTGCTGCACATTCAATCCCGGCGATATGGCAACCAATTCCTGCGGCGATTGTGTGCTACAGGCTGTTAAAACTGAGGCGACCCAAAGGCCGCAGGCAAAGCCTGCGACCCTGGAGCCCGCGGGGCGGACGATGAAAGCAGTCAACGCTACACCAATGAGGTCCCTAGTATGCCTTCCTGAAGTTCGTCCAGCGTATGGCTAACGTCGGTCAACGTCACAAGCGGTTCAAAACTACCGCTGCCCGTCAGATCGACAGAGATGACCGTATCGCCATCAAGAACCTCAACCTCAACGAACAAATCCAGATCCGCCGACGTCGCTTCGGGAATAAGCGCGGACAGATTTATCGCATCGCCCTCTGGAAGGTTAAAGTTGTTAACCGTGTCCACACTCACATCAAGAATATCATAGTTCAGCACATCAAGACCAATTCCAAAGTCGTAATCCTGACTTCCCGCAGTATCCGAAATCGGATCAATCGTACCCACCTCGAAATCAAGGGAAATACTCAGATTGGCCATACCTGTTTCACCGCCCGGCGCAGTGATCGTATAGGCGAAATCATCGGTGTCGCCATAGTTACCCGTGAACGTTTCGTCAGCGACATAGCTATAACTGCCATCCGGGTTGATCGTCAAAGTTCCATACAAACCATCGATATCGGTCGCCCCATTGACAATGTCGAAGTTGACCGCCGTGACGAGTGTTCCTTCTGGCACGGTATCCCCGCCGCCGTTCGGACCACCATCAATGACATTGCCAGTTACAGTACCGCTGACCTCTGCCGGGGTCCCAAAGTCATTGAGGACATTGGACGTCGTTTGCACCTCAATGCCTCCCGCAAGGCCGACATTAAGCAAGCCGCCATTGTTGCCTACAGCAACGATGTAGCTTGCCCCACCGGGCAGTTCCGGCAACGCGAGCTCTGCGCCATTCCAACTTCCTGCGACAGAAATACCCGTGACAGGAATAGTGAAACCCGCAGTGTATTGAAGCCAATCTTTCTCAACAAAAACTAGCGTTGCTTCGGAACTGCCTGCCTCTTGACGGAAGACAAACAAATCAAGGTCGGCATCGCCGATCAGATCAACGCCAAGAATTTGGCCACCACCTCCAGTTACACTGATTTGTTGCGTCGCATCAGCGGGAATATCTTCCACAACAAATGCTGTTACACTGGATAGTACGCTGACTTGCACGGTATTCCCCAGCACACCAAGGCTCAGCAAGCTACCGACTGATCCATTCAACGAATCTTGAGGTGTCGGGACTGGCGTAACCTCCAAGCCAACAGAAGCCTGATCGTCGACCGCTTGAATGGCAGGGCCGCTATAATCGGCAACTGTTGGAACCCCTATGACACCATTCAGATCGGTTGCTATAGCCTGTAGTTCATTAATCTCGGCAAAAGGTTGATTACCTTCAACAGATGTCGCGCTATAACTCCCATCCGCAGCATTCGCCGTCACCGTTCCAGTCGTGCCGTCCGGGAAGGTCACTGCAACAGATGCCCCAGGCTCGGAGGCGGTTCCCGCAACTGTCACGAAGCCCGCCGCATCCGAGGTTACCGCCGCGATGGTGACCGTAGGACCGGTTGCATCAATGTAGTCGGCCGTGACCGGCGCGCCGGCGACGTCGTTTGTATCCGTCGCAACAACTGAAATCTCGTTCGCTTCAGCATCGGGCTGGCCACCGGCCTGCGAGGTCAGGCTGAAGCTACCATCCGCAGCATCCGCCGTTACCGTTCCAGTCGTGCCGTCCGGGAAGGTCACTGCAACAGATGCCCCAGGCTCGGAGGCGGTTCCCGCAACTGTCACGAAGCCCGCCGCATCCGAGGTTACCGCCGCGATGGTGACCGTAGGACCGGTTGCATCAATGTAGTCGGCCGTGACCGGCGCGCCGGCGACGTCGTTTGTATCCGTCGCAACAACTGAAATCTCGTTCGCTTCAGCATCGGGCTGGCCACCGGCCTGCGAGGTCAGGCTGAAGCTACCATCCGCAGCATCCGCCGTTACCGTTCCAGTCGTGCCGTCCGGGAAGGTCACTGCAACAGATGCCCCAGGCTCGGAGGCGGTTCCCGCAACTGTCACGAAGCCCGCCGCATCCGAGGTTACCGCCGCGATGGTGACCGTAGGACCGGTTGCATCAATGTAGTCGGCCGTGACCGGCGCGCCGGCGACGTCGTTTGTATCCGTCGCAACAACTGAAATCTCGTTCGCTTCAGCATCGGGCTGGCCACCGGCCTGCGAGGTCAGGCTGAAGCTACCATCCGCAGCATCCGCCGTTACCGTTCCAGTCGTGCCGTCCGGGAAGGTCACTGCAACAGATGCCCCAGGCTCGGAGGCGGTTCCCGCAACTGTCACGAAGCCCGCCGCATCCGAGGTTACCGCCGCGATGGTGACCGTAGGACCGGTTGCATCAATGTAGTCGGCCGTGACCGGCGCGCCGGCGACGTCGTTTGTATCCGTCGCAACAACTGAAATCTCGTTCGCTTCAGCATCGGGCTGGCCACCGGCCTGCGAGGTCAGGCTGAAGCTACCATCCGCAGCATCCGCCGTTACCGTTCCTGTCGTGCCGTCCGGGAAGGTCACTGCAACAGATGCCCCAGGCTCGGAGGCGGTTCCCGCAACTGTCACGAAGCCCGCCGCATCCGAGGTTACCGCCGCGATGGTGACCGTAGGACCGGTTGCATCAATGTAGTCGGCCGTGACCGGCGCGCCGGCGACGTCGTTTGTATCCGTCGCAACAACTGAAATCTCGTTCGCTTCAGCATCGGGCTGGCCACCGGCCTGCGAGGTCAGGCTGAAGCTACCATCCGCAGCATCCGCCGTTACCGTTCCTGTCGTGCCGTCCGGGAAGGTCACTGCAACAGATGCCCCAGGCTCGGAGGCGGTTCCCGCAACTGTCACGAAGCCCGCCGCATCCGAGGTTACCGCCGCGATGGTGACCGTAGGACCGGTTGCATCAATGTAGTCGGCCGTGACCGGCGCGCCGGCGACGTCGTTTGTATCCGTCGCAACAACTGAAATCTCGTTCGCTTCAGCATCGGGCTGGCCACCGGCCTGCGAGGTCAGGCTGAAGCTACCATCCGCAGCATCCGCCGTTACCGTTCCTGTCGTGCCGTCCGGGAAGGTCACTGCAACAGATGCCCCAGGCTCGGAGGCGGTTCCCGCAACTGTCACGAAGCCCGCCGCATCCGAGGTTACCGCCGCGATGGTGACCGTAGGACCGGTTGCATCAATGTAGTCGGCCGTGACCGGCGCGCCGGCGACGTCGTTTGTATCCGTCGCAACAACTGAAATCTCGTTCGCTTCAGCATCGGGCTGGCCACCGGCCTGCGAGGTCAGGCTGAAGCTACCATCCGCAGCATCCGCCCTTACCGTTCCTGTCGTGCCGTCCGGGAAGGTCACTGCAACAGATGCCCCAGGCTCGGAGGCGGTTCCCGCAACTGTCACGAAGCCTGCCGCATCCGAGGTTACCGCCGCGATGGTGACCGTAGGACCGGTTGCATCAATGTAGTCGGCCGTGACCGGCGCGCCGGCGACGTCGTTTGTATCCGTCGCAACAACTGAAATCTCGTTCGCTTCAGCATCGGGCTGGCCACCGGCCTGCGAGGTCAGGCTGAAGCTACCATCCGCAGCATCCGCCGTTACCGTTCCTGTCGTGCCGTCCGGGAAGGTCACTGCAACAGATGCCCTAGGCTCGGAGGCGGTTCCCGCAACTGTCACGAAGCCTGCCGCATCCGAGGTCACCGTACCGATGGTTACCGTGGGACCAGCATCCGCGTCAGCATCGGCGTCAGCGTCTGCATCCGCGTCGGCGTCGGCGTCAGCGTCGGCATCCGCATCCGCGTCGGCGTCAGCGTCGGCATCCGCATCCGCGTCAGCATCTGCATCGGCGTCCGCGTCGGCATCTGCATCGGCATCCGCGTCGGCATCTGCATCGGCATCCGCGTCGGCATCGGCATCCGCATCCGCGTCGGCATCTGCATCGGCGTCCGCGTCGGCATCTGCGTCAGCATCCGCGTCAGCATCGGCATCTGCGTCGGCGTCTGCATCGGCATCCGCATCCGCGTCGGCATCTGCATCGGCGTCCGCGTCCGCATCCGCGTCAGCATCTGCATCGGCGTCCGCGTCGGCATCTGCATCTGCATCGGCATCCGCATCCGCGTCGGCATCTGCATCGGCGTCCGCGTCGGCATCTGCGTCAGCATCCGCGTCCGCATCCGCGTCAGCATCTGCATCGGCGTCCGCGTCGGCATCTGCATCTGCATCTGCATCCGCATCCGCGTCGGCATCTGCATCGGCATCCGCATCCGCGTCGGCATCTGCGTCAGCATCCGCGTCCGCATCCGCGTCAGCATCGGCATCTGCATCGGCATCTGCGTCGGCGTCTGCATCGGCATCCGCATCCGCGTCGGCATCTGCATCGGCGTCCGCGTCGGCATCTGCGTCAGCATCCGCGTCCGCATCCGCGTCAGCATCGGCATCGGCATCGGCATCTGCGTCGGCGTCAGCATCCGCGTCAGCATCGCCATCTGCGTCGGCGTCCGCGGACCCGCCAGCGGCAAACGCTGCCGCGGCGCCGACACCGCCGAGTGCACCAAGAATACCTAACGCCCCGACGTCGCCGACCATCGATCCCGTCACCTCACTGGCATCCACGAGATACAGCAAAAGTGGATCATCACCGCCGCCGCGCACATCTGACAGCACCGCCACTGCCCCGTCCGGGTCCTCGAAAAATACCGTGATGCTCTCTTCATTGCCGAAGTAGCCAACGATCCGGAAGGTTTCGCCGTTCAAAAGGCCGACTATGAGGTCGTTGCCCTGGCGCTCAACGCTACCAATCGACACGGAACTACCTTGGACTATGACGTCCCCCTGCCCGCTAACAACGACAGTGGTTACACTGCCTTGCTCGGAGATATTCACGGTGTCGGGAGTGCGTGTGAAGACTGCCATAACAATGTCCTTTGCAACCTGTAGGTTAAACTAACTATACAACTCGCCTCTAGTATTGAGAACATTTTCTGTGAATCAAGCGAATATTTTCAGCAAAGACTTTGCAGA
>NZ_JAXHCI010000003.1:0-26471 GCF_042466455.1 Loktanella sp. R86503 | reverse complement strand
CGACGCAGATTGCCCATTGAAGGGGGATTTGACGTAAAAATCCCTGTGGAACGGGGCTGACCTGGCACTGTAGGCAAGATGTAGCTCAGGTCTCCTTGATACTCTTCGAGCCCGTAGCCCAGAGTTGGGAGGAACGCCGAGTAGAAGCGCTCTGCCTTCGCGATGTCGTCTGCTCCAACGGTGACGTAAGCTATCATATTGAGGCTTTCCTCCAAGTAGTTCGGCGTTGATGGTGGGATCACCGTGTCGATGACAGAATAGCACAATCGGAAGCTGTCATTGTAGTAGCCGCAGCGAAAGCTCACTTTGTCCGCACACCGGCCCTTTGCGCGGTGCCACAAACGGCCGTTTTTGGAACATATGCAAACCGCCTCGATTGACGCTGCCACAAACCCCGTTCAAAACCCAACTAGTTGTTGAAGGTTTTTGGAAGGTCGACTGGATGATCATCGGTTACGCGCGGTTTTCCACAGAAGAGCAGCACCTGGATGCCCAGATCTCCGCCCTCGAGGCGACGGGCGCTGAGCGCATCTTCTCCGAAAAGGTATCCGGTACGCAATAGCTGTCCTGAGCTGAACCGCATGATCGAGCAGTTGCGTGACGGCGATGTGGTAGTAGTGACCAAGTACGACCGCCTAAGCCGATCCTTGCAGGACCTCTTAAGCATCGTTGAGGCGATACGGTGCCAGGGCGCAGGGTTCCGGTCCTTGGCTGAAGACATCGACACGACAACGCCGGCAGGACGGCTGGTCTTTCACGTGTTCGCGTCCATCGCCCAGTTCGAACGAGAACGGATATCCGAGCGAACCAAAGAAGGTTTTATCTGCCGCCCGTAAGCGGGGGCGACGAGGCGGCAGACCCCCTGCCCTATCGTTGGAGCGCCGCGTGGAGGTCGCGCGTATGCGTGACGTAGAGGGACGTGGCATTGCAGAGCTGGCACGTATCTTCAAGGTTAGCGCAAACACCATCAGGCGGGCCTGAAAGATCAGTTTAACCTCATGAAAATTGACCGCGCGCCCTGTAAAGCTCTATGGTCAACTTAACAGAAAAAATAACCACCTTTAACAGGGTGAATATAGGGGTGATAACAGTGGGAAAAGTAAGTGTAAGGGAAGCGGTCAAACACTATCAGATTTCTCGCCCAACCCTCATGAAACACCTTAAAAGAGGGCAAGTTATCGGCCAGTAAAGATGGTCAAGGAGCGTGGGAGATTGACCAGTCGGAGTTAACGCGCGTCTACAAGTCTCGTGTAAGTGAGACACATGTTGACCAGTCAAATTTGACCACACCGAACAATGTTGAAAGCAGCATTGAAATCAGTGTGTTGCAGGTCAAACTTAATGCAGCCATGGAGACGATAGAACGTTTAGAAGCGGACAAAGCTGACTGGAAGCAACAGGCGCAATCACTTGCGCGTCTTGCGCCTCCTGATGGGGGCAGGGGAGAAACCCAGAAGGTCGCTATGGTCGCGGATAAGGGGCGTTTAGTGCGAAAATCACCAAAATCCTTCAACAACCAACTCAGTTTTTGAACGGGGTTAATGGCTGCACAAATCTGGGCGTTTTGCAGTCATGCAAAAAATGGCCGTTTTTGGTGCGACCTAAGGTCCGGTGGGCAGACCACCGAGGCGACCTGCCAAGCTTTCGCTAATGTTGAGTCGCGTCGTAAAATTATGTTGATCTCTCAAGGTATATTAAATTATCGGCATGCAGACATCACCTTTCTATGCAAGTCAAAAGCCACTGTTGCCGTAGTGGAAAGCGGAAGGATACCGGAATGAGTGCCAGAGCATCCCAGCAAGCAGTCATACAAGATCACGCTGCATACTTAGAGGGAACGCACAACTTCCAAGCTGATATTGAGAAGCTGGCGAACAGCGCTTTGATAGGCACTGTTCTTGAAACTGTTATGCTGGCCACAAATATGCGATTTGCGGCTGTCGCGCGCGTTACCGCTGATCGCTGGGTTGCATGTCGCACTATTGATGAAGTCAATTTTGGTTTGTCATCGGGTGACGAAATTGAAATCCAATCGACTTTTTGCCAGTCGGTTCGCGATACATCTCACAAGGTCTTGTTTAACGATGCGGCAACAGATGATGTCTACGGTGGCCATCCAATTGCAGCTAAGTTTGGGATTGTAAGTTACGCCTCAATCCCAATTTATCGCAGTGATGGAACTTTCTTTGGCACGCTATGTGCTATCGATACTGAGCCGCGCGATGTAAAACATTCACGTGCAGTGGCAATGTTGGAGATGTTTGCCGATATTATTGGTCGGAGCCTTGAGACTGAGGAACGACTGGAAGCACAAGAACAAATGGTCTCCCACGAGAGGGAGTTAAGCCGCATTCAGGAAGAGTTTGTTGCAGTCCTTGGACATGACCTTCGCAATCCAGTGGCGGCGCTTGATGCCGGTTTTCGGATACTCGACCGAGAACCAATGTCGGAAAAGGCTCAAACGGTCCTTCCATTAATGCGCTCCTCGCTGCGCCGAATGAATGATCTGATCAACAACATTATGCTGCATGCCAAGGCGCGGTTAGGCGGCGGCATACGTATTTCTGCTGAGCCCGACGCTCCATTGGCTGAGGCCATTACGCAAGTCGTCGAGGAAGTCCGAGCGGCGTGTCCGGATCATGAGATAGCACTCGAACTACAGTTAGATCGGCCTGTTAGCTGCGATGCGCCCCGCGTCGCCCAAGCGATTTCTAACCTTATGTCGAACGCTGTTCGCCACGGAACTCCCGGCGCACTGATTAGCGTGCGGGGTCTGATAGACGCAAATGGCATTGAGATTAGCGTTGCTAATAGCGGCGCGGCCGTACCTGATGAACTGCGACAAGATCTCTTTCATCCGTTTCGGCGCGGCGCGCATGCAGCCGGAGAGGGGCTTGGACTTGGTCTCTATATCGCGTCGTCCATCGCAACAGCACACAATGGCCGGATCGAAGTAACCTGCGAAAGCGGCACCACTACCTTCATCTTCAGGATTCCTTTGCTGTCAGCAGCCGTTGATGCCAATTGACGACCGTAATTTATAACGCGAATTACGAAACTGAAGCGTACCAATTGCGTTAATCTGCGCTAATTCTATCTCATAGATAGCAGACCTTTGGAGAGATGCCGCTGCAGCCCGTTCTGCATACAAAGTGAGCTTTCACTGCGCTTGCATAAACCCTTCCAAAAACGAGGGTTTTGGGAACGGCCCTAAAGTCAGGTGTGCAGAACCTAGTTATCCTGACATGACCACCAAGATAGAAGATCTGACACTTCCTCTGACTGCATGGTTGACCGCTAGGTTCCCGCCGTCATCTGCACCTCCAAGGTTGGGGTGGTGAGACAACCGGTTGAAACTGCCCTATTTACGCTGGTATCTATAGGGGGTAATTGTGCAGCTATGCCCTTGGACACAATCATCAACATCTTCCACAGCGAAGCTGACAATGTTGGCGATCAGATGTGTGGTCCGGCGCAGTATCTCTGGCCAACTAAATTTCAAAATATTCCTCTTGGGTCGAGGCCATCCCATCATGTCGATGCCGTGGTCATTGGGGGTGGGCAGATATTCTCGCAGATGAGTGAAGCTCTTGCTTCTATCTACGATCATAACCCGCGCGCAAAGGCAGTGGCATGGGGTGTCGGGTTACCCCCCCTAGGACGACGAAACCAACTTGTTACGGAATTGGCCGAGTGCTTTGCGGCGTTTGGAACACGCAACTATGACCGGCGAGAGCAGTTTAGCTTCGTGCCTTGTGCAAGCTGTTTGTCACCACTGTTCGACCGGGTTGGCCCTGCCACGCATGATGTGGTCGCATATGTACATCGTAAGAAACGAGGTCCCGAAGAGCTGCCGCCTGATATTCCAATAATGACGAATTCGATGCGTCCGCTGCGGGAGGTCATAGAGTTTATTGCATCGGGAGATACGGTTGTTACGAGCTCCTATCATGGAGTTTATTGGGCACAGTTGCTTGGCCGAAAAGTGATATGCCTGCCCTATAACGATAAGTTCGAGACTTTTCAGCACAGCCCAACAATGGCTGAACCGGGATCGTGGCTGAGGGCGATGGGCTCCGCTCTACGGACCGAGCCAATGCTTGAGGAATACCGTGCGCTGAATCAAGCTTTTGCAGTCCGGGCTATGGATATCTGGTGTGACTGACACCAAGATCACCGCAAAGCGCGTAATCGTTCATATCGGTCCTCACAAAACTGGATCCACAGCAATCCAGAAGTGCTTGACGGACAATCGATTAGAACTTGAGCGGGCAGGAATTTCACTGATCCATGGCGATGATACCCATAAAGCGGCGATCATGCTCCTTCAGGAGAGATTTGACGAAGCCGAGGCCACTTTGCGCACGGTTTCACAGCAAATCTCATCAACCACTGCCAATACAGTTTTATTGAGCCAAGAGGATTTTTGCGGTGATTTGCCGGGCCGTTCCCGCCGAAAGGTTGTTTACCCCAGGTTGACAAAAAATTTGCGGATTATCGCCCGGTCCTTAAAGCCACATCATGTCACGTTCGTCTTCTTTGAACGAGATATTCAGGAGTGGTTGCAAAGTTGTTACCATCAGCACCTCAAACACCGGACGTTTTTCAGTACCTTCGGAGACTTCCAACAACACTTGGAGGAGATAACTACTTGGGACTCAAAGTTGGAAAAGCCCCGAGAGACCTTTGGAGAAAGCTTTATAACCGCTCCGTACAGTAAAGTGCCGGATGCTGGGGTCAGAAAAATTTTGGAAATTGCGGGTAATCCATTACTGCGTTTGGCCCACCAACCTGAAAACAGTAACTCGTCGCCTACATTGGAGAAACTAAGGTTTCTGGAGCGGGTTAATGCTCTGTCCTCTTTTAAATCAACTGCCTGGTTTACCAAAACGCTTGTAATGGAAGGCTGGTCTCCGAAGATCAGTACTGATCAGACTGCCGCCGGCCATAGCCTGTCGGAACAGCCTGCAGCTTTAGCACTTCCTGAACTGGTGCGAAGGGCACAGAGCAGAGTTAATCGACAGCAGATAGACGACATCCTTCCGGAACGCGATGTGAAGCTTGAAGACTACCTGTTCGACTTCCTACCTGCCGACGCGACACTACCAGAAGTGTCACGAATTGATATACGGGACCAGTCACGACTTCTGGACTACCACCTGCGGGGAAAATCACAGCTGTCAAAGTTGAATGCCCTGACGATCAGTTACCTCCGCCGTGATACCGATCATACAGAAAAGGCAAAGTACCTCTTTCACCGCATTTGGGCTGAATGTGGCATTCTGCTGGTGAACGAGCTGACCACGCGTTGGCTGATCTCCACTTTACAGACTTTTCTCGATCATGGCCAAAACGAAGCACAGCGGATGATCGGGGCCAGCGGCTATTTCTATGCAAATATGATGAAAATCTACGAAGGCGAGCGGGCGATCGAGGGTCTTGAACAGGACGCCAACTATTCGGATTTAGAACCTCAAACGCCTAACAAATTCTCCGGGCTTGACCGCTATTCCGTCGGAGGCACTGACTTGCTGCTGAACACCAACGCGTTGGCACTCAACCTCGCCATGCGCGACGATGTTGCAGGTCTCGTACTTCAGGAACTACTTTTGCGTGTGAAGTCATCTGCCAACGTATTTACGCGGATGGATAGGACAAGAAAGGAGCGAGAAGTCACAGTACCTGGATTTGAAGACACGTGGTCCTTTTTTGATGAGCCGCGTTGATTGCTTGTAGTCAGCTGCTTTTCAGAGAACCCGTGGTTATTAGCCAGCTTTGATCAGTTTTATAAAATCGTCTCTATATCCGCCTGAAAGAAACCTCAACTTTATCGATGAAACTCTTCCGGGACATTCTCAGGAAGAATGAGAGAAACATTTTCCATACAACTTATCTCTGCTAGATCACGCTCATACTGGAAGTCCAACTTATCGATCCAGCTTTGTGAAATTCCAGTGATTTTGTGGTTGCTCAGGAGAGTTTTAGAAGGCTGTGGGATATTTAAAAGATATTTTTCCAAGGCGTCAATTATCTTGTCATCTGTTGTATCAAGCAGACTTATAAGGAATGCGAGCGTGACTTTCTCTGGGTGCTCAAAATCCCAGACTACAATTCGACTGCGCGGTGCGGCTGTCCTAATCCGACGCACAAGTTGCGCCCATGAGGGCGTAATGCGCGGCTCAGGAAAGCCTTTACCTTCCGGCATCCGGCTCACAACTTCATAAAGATAATCAAACTGACCTTGTATGGTTAGATGAAAGGTCACGGGTACGTCTGTAAAAATATCCGAGATTCGTCCAATCCGGTTCTTAGTATATGGCAGAACGGATTGTTTCCAAAAGCAGTCTTCCGCCCCGCCAAGTAGTGAGTGCTGACTTGCGGCAACGGTTCCATGAACAGACAAACTGGCGATTGCCGTTTCAATTTTGCGCCATGCGGAGACATCGACCATTGCCTCTTTCCGTTTGGCATTGATCAACCCGCGGAACTGTTCCCGCCAGAGTTGCCGAGAAAGAACCTGCGGCAGGCCTTCGCTCATGAGTATCCCAGGCTGCGAAACGGAATGAAGCAAGTCAGGAATAATTCCTGGTAGACCGAGGTGAAGGTTAAACATCGAGCGATTGGCCGTCACTAAACTCAGGAAACCCATGGTCAGCGATGGCTTCGCTTCCATCCGCGATCTTTCGCAATAGTATCGCCTGTTCTATAGCTTTTTGTGTCGCATGTTGACACACCATATTCATCGCCAAGTAGCCGCGTAAACGGTTTTCCAAGTCGCCGCTGGTGAGCTGAAGACATGCATCGTCTGCCTCGATAAGTGAACAAAGCAGTGGTAAAATCTCTTCTGCCCGCTCCAAAAGCGTTCCCGTGCTTAGGTTCGCGTGCGTAAAGTCGATCGTTACGCGGGCACCATCCACTTTTAACTCGATGTCTCGCATATTTCCTCGCCCTCTCTCGCGGCGCCTCTATATCCGCTTGTATGCGCGATATTGGAACAACTACTCAAGGGCAACTGGAACTAACACCTGCGCCCTAAAGCCCTCTACCTGGCAGTGCGAACATCTATGCCAGTTCTAGCGGTGCATCATGCCAGCGCAAACCGTTGCGATTGATTAAGATCAATGCCGCCGGTGATACGACATTCGTAAACGCCCAGCAGACCATGGCTCTTCGGAAAATACGGTCGGAGCCGTTCTATTTGAGCCTCGCTCAGCCAATACATATCGCTCATTAATCCCCCCTTGGTCGGAAGGTTTTAATCAGGGAGGGGGCGCAGCTTCATCCGAACTAATGGGTCCTGAGCCAAAGGAAGAAATTCCCACATGCGATCCGAGCATCCAGCTTCAGGTAATATGGTAAGCGTCCTCAAATGCTATAATCCGGGCCTTCGCGCTCGATGGCCCTCTCCCGCTCCAAAACGCGTTCGCGCTCCAGTACCCGCTCTCGCTCCCGGTCCTGCTCCGTCAGGTTCGCGCCGGCGCTCTCAACGTTGCGCTGGATCTGCGCACTTCGGTCCTCGCCGCGCCCCTCCCGCGCGGCCTGTAGCCGCTCAAGGGCAGTCTGCGGCCTCTCCTCAGCCCTACGCGGTGCACGGGCGGCCTGCAGCCGCTCCAGCGCCGTCTCCGGGGCGCGGGTAAGTCCAAGCGCTGCCGCGCGATCCTGCACCCGGTCTAACGCCCGCTCCAGCCATTCGCGGGCCTGCGCCTGAAACTCCCGCGCCACCTCGCGGACCTGAAGGCCAATCTCGCGCACCTCCTGCCAACGATCGGAGGCCGGTGTGGCGATGCCGCGCCGCATCATGCTCCAGCCCCGGGCTGCCAACATCGGGCAGGGGCGGGCGGTCCAGCTCGACGGCCCGCGCCATCTCAGCAACGTGGCCCCGCTCGTCGCCATTGCGCTCAGCCGCATAGGCCCGCTCAAGCGCTTCCTCGCGCTGCGCCTCCAGCGTGCGGTGATCCACCCGCTCGTGGACGTGGCAGCGCTCAAGGGTCTGGTTGACGTGATCGGCCCAGGACGAGCGCCAGTCCACCAGCAGCTCCTTGGCGTTCCAGTCGCGGTTCTTGGCACCGAACCCCTCGGGGCCAATCTCGCGAGTGGTCAGCATGATATGCGCATGATGGTTCCGCTGATCCCCTTCACGCCCCGGGGCGTGCAGGGCGATGTCAGCGACCATCCCGCGGGCGACGAACTGCGCCTGAACGAACCCGCGCACCAGATCGCGGTTCTGTTCTGGCGTCAGCTCGGAGGGCAGGGCCACGCGCACCTCGCGGCTGACCTGCGCATCCTTGCGTCGCTCGATAGCCTCGACGGCGTTCCACAGCGACGAGCGATCCCGCGCCCAGTCCGGGGCATGCTCCGGGGCGAGGATTTCGGTGTGAAGGACGCCATCCTTGCGGGTGTAGTCGTGCACCTCGCCGGTGCGCGCATCACGCACACGCTCGGCGGCGCGGTACGCGCTCGCGGCGGTCGCGGACCGCCCCTTACTTCGGGAAATCACCCCGCTGAGCGGGGCGGGTTTGAACACAGTACGGAGGCCAAAATGCAATTTTGGTTAACAGTACGCATATCCTGCAATTGCGACCCTCCACCGCAGCGCTCCACTTCGACCCTCTGGCATGTTGTCGCGAGGCCCGCTTCCTTGAGTGTCCAGCGTTCAGAAAACTTCGTGGCTATCGCGCATCAGACCGCGTGTTCTTGGGCGAATTGGTGCGCCCGATCAGGGTCACTTTCCGCTTAAAACGAAAAGTGTCTTGCAAGGCACATATCCTGCTACCTCTCACCCTCCAAAACGCGCCAAGACGAATTTGTATTACACGCCACATATCCTGCTATCGCTTCCCTCTATTTTGAGCCTCGCAACGGCAGCCTTTGTCTTCGTCACGGTAGAGAACACCACCACACTGATCGACGTGCAGAACAAAGCGGTGGCAACATCTGCCTCCGTGAAGGAGGCACGCACCTACATGGCAACGGTGGTCAAAAA
Organism: Loktanella sp. R86503; assembly: GCF_042466455.1. Lineage (NCBI taxonomy): Bacteria > Pseudomonadati > Pseudomonadota > Alphaproteobacteria > Rhodobacterales > Roseobacteraceae > Loktanella > Loktanella sp. R86503. The sequence continues at coordinate 17,488 of NZ_JAXHCI010000003.1, read as the reverse complement.
CACCGACTGGGAGACCAACGGTAAGAAAATCGCCGCCATCCTCGACAAGGCCATGCGGGAGGACCGCGCAGCATTGAACGCGGCGGCAAAGGCTGCCGATGATATGCAGACGATGTCCGTTGGCATCTCCCACAAAGTCGATGCAGCCGCCGACGCACAGCAAAAGGCCAGCCTTGCCTTCCACAGCGCCGCAGAGCGGCTGCTACGCGTCATGGAGGCCCACGAGCAGGGCAAGTGGCGCAGAATGGGCATGTTGGCCCTCGTAGCGGCGCTCACAGCCGCTCTTGGCCTATTCGGCGGTTACTGGTGGGCAAACGGGAACATTCAAAAGGCGCGTCTCGCCGAAGTCGGTGAACTCCTACGCTCATCCAGCGGTGAAGACTTCTGTGGTGATATGAGCGGCACTGTCCTCGAAGCTGACAATAACGGCGTCTACTGCGCATCGTGGATCAAGCAGCCAACCGAATAGGCGGGCGAAATCCGTCTGGCTGCTTGCCACTATGGCATCGACTCCCACGGATTGATGATTTGAACACCTGTCGGCTCAAAGTCCGCAACATTGCGTGTGACGATGGGCATTGCATGGGTGGCTATGAGAACGAGTTTACCAAAAGACCCAAATCCACCTCACTATTTTAACAAGAGGAACGCAGTTCCCTTATTTCTATAGGTTTCTCTATTTCAAGGACCTGTAACTACATGAATTTAATAGGTTAATCGAGTTAGACCTGACTTTTCGGGACCTAAACCTGACCTTTCGGGACTCTATACCTGACTTTTCGGGACTACCCTGACTATTGACTCTGATAAAAAGTCAGGCATGAAAGCCGGTATGGGATATGCAGTAAACAGCGCGGAATCGAACAGTCGTGACCCTGCTAAATTGAGCAAGGCGGGTGAACTGGCCGATGGGCAGTACAGCGAGCGCGCCTTACGCAATCCACCCAGTTTGCAGGCGCTCAAGCTGCAAGATGTGCTGATGAAAAATGCAGGCGGCAAGATCGCCGAAGATCAGTGGCACGAGCTGCCATTGGCGACGTTCAAGCAGGTGAAGGGCTTTCGCAACTTGACCCACGAAGACGTGGTGCGGCTCTTTGAGGAACTGCGCAGCGTGACCATGCGCCATGTGAACAACGCTGAAGGACATACTGCCATTTACGGCCTGATAGCCGTTGGTCGTGTGGACATGGACGAGGGCCACGGGAAACTGCGTTATCAATTCGACGCTGAGTTTCGCAAGATTGTTGAGCAATCTAACCTCTATGCCATTCTGGACTATCGTGCCGGCCTCGCCATGTCCTCGCGCTATGCCCATCGTTTGCATGAGATGATTTCGTTCCGTGCGGCTCGTGAACGACAGATGGAGCGGTTCACGGTGGAAGAGCTCCGCGCCCGTCTTGGCGTCCAGAAAGGCAAACTTGAAGCATGGAGCGATTTCAGAGTTAAAGCTCTCGATGTCGCTATTGATGAGGTCAGTCAATCGAGCCGGTTCCGTGTCAGCTACCGCATCACAAAACGGGAACGCCGCAAGACCACCGAAATCGAACTGGCATGGGAAATCAAAGAAGCGCTTGAAGACGCCAAGAAGGAACAGGAAGCCCATTCGGTTGCCCGTAAAGGCAGGCGGGCAGAAGCCAAGGAGCGGCTGGCCTTCCCTGAATCTGGAAGCGTCAAATACACCGATCCATGGGCCAAGCTGGCCAGTGAGAATTGCAACTGGGATCACGGTAAGATCGCCGATGCGTTCCGGTCGTTCTGTGCGCAGAAAGGGATCAAGCTGGGTGCAAAGAACATCGAAACGGTGTTCGTCAGCTTCTGCAAAAGCCAGAGCCGGATCTGAACATGGTTTTCGTAGAAATATATGACAACTATAGTTGTCAATTTTTCTCGATGAAACTATAGTTGTCATATGGTTGAGCTGATCCGAAGCAGTATTTTTGACGGCTGGTTGTCAGGCCTACGGGATCGACGTGCAAAAATGCGCATCGCTGCAAGGCTGGACCGTCTGGCTGTGGGGAACCCCGGTGACGCGAAACCCGTTGGCGGCGGCATATCAGAGCTGCGTATCAACTACGGCCCCGGCTACCGGGTTTACTACATGACGCGCGGCAAAGTGCTGATTGTCCTGCTCTGTGGCGGCGACAAATCCACCCAAGATGCTGACATCAGACAAGCCAAGGCACTAGCGGATCACTGGAAGGATTGAGCGATGGAAGACGTGACTTTTGCCCGCTACGACACAGCAGATTACCTCGAAACCGAGGAGGATATTGCCGCCTATCTTGAGGCGGTCATGGAGGAGGGTGGAGACAACCCAGCTTACATAGCCCGCGCCCTTGGAGCCGTGGCCCGTGCGCGCAATATGACCGCGCTGGCAGGTGAGGTCGGCATGAGCCGGGTGGGGTTGAATAAAGCGCTATCCGGTCAAGGAAACCCGACGCTGGCAACCGTGATGAAGGTTACGAAGGCGCTCGGATTGAAAGTTTCGATCCAACCAGCGACGTAATCTACCTAGATGCAAGGAAGCGTTCCAGAAACGGTGGTTTTTGGAACATCGTGCAGGTGCAGCTAATGACTGGTTTGAGCCCACACTTACACAAGGTTGCCCCGCCATGCTTTTTCATGAAGGTGTCGTCAGTAGCCAAAATTTGAAGGGGCCATTCTAATGCAACAAGAGGATGCTCTGTTTGATCCGTTGGAACTGCCTTGCGGTGTGATCCTGAAAAACCGGATTGCCAAATCTGCAATGTCCGACTCATTGGGCGATGGCACAGGCACCCCCACCGTTGAACAAAATCGCCTTTACAAACGATGGGCCGATGGGGGGCTGGCCGTGTCGATTATTGGGGAGGTGCAACCCTCGCCCAACTTTGCCGAAAAGCCCGGAAATCTGGTGTTGGACGTGAACTCTGACATGTCAAAATTCGAGTCTCTTGCAGAACACGGCAGCAGAAACGGCGCGCTGTTTTGGCTGCAACTTGGACATGCTGGTGCGCTTGCGTATCGCCCAATCAGCAATCCGAAAGGGCCAAGCGAACTCGACTTGCCCGACCTGCAATGTGAAGGGATGTCGCTGGACGAAATTCGACAACTTCCTTTGGACTTCGCCAAGACCGCAAAGCTGGCCCAACAAGCAGGGTTTGGTGGCGTGCAAATCCACGCGGCACATGGTTTTCTACTCAGTCAATTTCTATCGCCGTTATTTAACAAACGCAGTGATGAATACGGCGGGACAATCGCCAACCGTATGAAACTGTTGCTTCAATCCATTGAAGCAGTGCGTAAGGAAGTCGGTCCCGACTTTCCTATTGCGGTAAAACTCAACTCCTCGGATCAATTGGTCGGCGGACTTGATGAAGATGATGCTCTTGAGGTTGTCGCGGCTTTAGACGCCTCCTCCGTGGACCTTATCGACATCAGCGGTGGGACCTACTTTCCCGGCGCGAAAGCTGCCTCAGATGGAGCGGGGCGCGGGCCGTATTTTATCGAGTTTGCCAAACGTGCAAGAACCAAAACCTCCAAGCCTCTTATGCTGACCGGCGGTTTCAAAACACGAGCGCAAGCAGAAGACGCAGTGAGGAGCGGTGTGGTTGATGTCGTGGGTCTCGCCCGTGCGCTTGTTCTTGCGCCGAGCCTTCCCAATCTGTGGATGGAAAACCAAATGCCAGAACCATCCTTTCCAAGATTTTCGGATGCGCCAGAGGGCGGGATAACTGCTTGGTATACTATGCGGCTAACAGACATAGCGGCTGACAAAGAAACAGACGAAGTTGGCGACCTTACCCGCGCGATACGCGAATACGAAGTGCGCGACGCGAAACGCACAGAAATCTGGTCACGCCACTTCGAGGGCTGAGGTTGATTGAAAGGCTGAATGTTGGGCGGCATAGGTGTCGCTTTGTCCGCACAGCCGCTATTCAGTTGCGTTCCAAAAACCCTCCTTTTTGGCACGGTTTGTGCAGGTGCGGCTAAGGTCCGGTTCGAGCCCAAAGTTTGCTAATGCTGCGCGTGGGGCGAATGTCAGCTTCCGTGTAATTCATCGCGCCCAGGTTCATTAGGGTCACTGGAGAACAGCGCGATCTTGTTGCCGTGCGGGTCACGAAGATAGCCTACATAAAAGTGGGGGCCGTATAACGGACGAAAACCAGGCTGCCCATCGTCGGAGCCGCCTGCGGCCAGCGCTGCGCCATGAAGGTCACGAACCTGGCTTTGTGATCGCGCCTGAAACGCGACCATGACGCCGTTCCCAGCCGACGCAGATTGCCCATTGAAGGGGGATTTGACGTAGAAATCTGGCTGAACGGGGGGCTGACCTGGCACTGTAGGCAAGATGTAGCTCAGGTCTCCTTGATACTCTTCGAGCCCGTAGCCCAGAGTTGGGAGGAACGCCGAGTAGAAGCGCTCTGCCTTCGCGATGTCGTCTGCTCCAACGGTGACGTAAGCTATCATATTGAGGCTTTCCTCCAAGTAGTTCGGCGTTGATGGTGGGATCACCGTGTCGATGACAGAATAGCACAATCGGAAGCTGTCATTGTAGTAGCCGCAGCGAAAGCTCACTTTGTCCGCACACCGGCCCTTTGCGCGGTGCCACAAACGGCCGTTTTTGGAACATATGCAAACCGCCTCGATTGACGCTGCCACAAACCCCGTTCAAAACCCAACTAGTTGTTGAAGGTTTTTGGAAGGGTCAGATCAATGATCATCGGTTACGCGCGTGTTTCGACAGAAGAGCAGCACCTGGATGCCCAGATCTCCGCCCTCGAGGCGACGGGCGCTGAGCGCATCTTCTCCGAAAAGGTATCCGGTACGAAAAGAGCCCGTCCTGAGCTGAACCGCATGATCGAGCAGTTGCGTGACGGCGATGTGGTAGTAGTGACCAAGTACGACCGCCTAAGCCGATCCTTGCAGGACCTCTTAAGCATCGTTGAGGCGATACGGTGCCAGGGCGCAGGGTTCCGGTCCTTGGCTGAAGACATCGACACGACAACGCCGGCAGGACGGCTGGTCTTTCACGTGTTCGCGTCCATCGCCCAGTTCGAACGAGAACGGATATCCGAGCGAACCAAAGAAGGTTTAGTTGCCGCCCGTAAGCGGGGGCGACTAGGTGGCAGACCCCCTGCCCTATCGTTGGAGCGCCGCGTGGAGGTCGCGCGTATGCGTGACGTAGAGGGACGTGGCATTGCAGAGCTGGCACGTATCTTCAAGGTTAGCGCAAACACCATCAGGCGGGCCTGAAAGATCAAGTTCAACCTCATGCAAAATTGACCGCGCGCCCTGTAAAGCTCTATGGTCAACTTAACAGAAAAAATAACCACCTTTAACAGGGTGAATATAGGGGTGATAACAGTGGGAAAAGTAAGTGTAAGGGAAGCGGTCAAACACTATCAGATTTCTCGCCCAACCCTCATGAAACACCTTAAAGAGGGCAAGTTATCGGCCAGTAAAGATGGTCAAGGAGCGTGGGAGATTGACCAGTCGGAGTTAACGCGCGTCTACAAGTCTCGTGTAAGTGAGACACATGTTGACCAGTCAAATTTGACCACACCGAACAATGTTGAAAGCAGCATTGAAATCAGTGTGTTGCAGGTCAAACTTAATGCAGCCATGGAGACGATAGAACGTTTAGAAGCGGACAAAGCTGACTGGAAGCAACAGGCGCAATCACTTGCGCGTCTTGCGCCTCCTGATGGGGCAGGGGAGAAACCCAGAAGGTCGCTATGGTCGCGGATAAGGGGCGTTTAGTGCGAAAATCACCAAAATCCTTCAACAACCAACTCAGTTTTTGAACGGGGTTAATGGCTGCACAAATCTGGGCGTTTTGCAGTCATGCAAAAAATGGCCGTTTTTGGTGCGACCTAAGGTCCGGTGGGCAGACCACCGAGGCGACCTGCCAAGCTTTCGCTAATGTTGAGTCGCGTCGTAAAATTATGTTGATCTCTCAAGGTATATTAAATTATCGGCATGCAGACATCACCTTTCTATGCAAGTCAAAAGCCACTGTTGCCGTAGTGGAAAGCGGAAGGATACCGGAATGAGTGCCAGAGCATCCCAGCAAGCAGTCATACAAGATCACGCTGCATACTTAGAGGGAACGCACAACTTCCAAGCTGATATTGAGAAGCTGGCGAACAGCGCTTTGATAGGCACTGTTCTTGAAACTGTTATGCTGGCCACAAATATGCGATTTGCGGCTGTCGCGCGCGTTACCGCTGATCGCTGGGTTGCATGTCGCACTATTGATGAAGTCAATTTTGGTTTGTCATCGGGTGACGAAATTGAAATCCAATCGACTTTTTGCCAGTCGGTTCGCGATACATCTCACAAGGTCTTGTTTAACGATGCGGCAACAGATGATGTCTACGGTGGCCATCCAATTGCAGCTAAGTTTGGGATTGTAAGTTACGCCTCAATCCCAATTTATCGCAGTGATGGAACTTTCTTTGGCACGCTATGTGCTATCGATACTGAGCCGCGCGATGTAAAACATTCACGTGCAGTGGCAATGTTGGAGATGTTTGCCGATATTATTGGTCGGAGCCTTGAGACTGAGGAACGACTGGAAGCACAAGAACAAATGGTCTCCCACGAGAGGGAGTTAAGCCGCATTCAGGAAGAGTTTGTTGCAGTCCTTGGACATGACCTTCGCAATCCAGTGGCGGCGCTTGATGCCGGTTTTCGGATACTCGACCGAGAACCAATGTCGGAAAAGGCTCAAACGGTCCTTCCATTAATGCGCTCCTCGCTGCGCCGAATGAATGATCTGATCAACAACATTATGCTGCATGCCAAGGCGCGGTTAGGCGGCGGCATACGTATTTCTGCTGAGCCCGACGCTCCATTGGCTGAGGCCATTACGCAAGTCGTCGAGGAAGTCCGAGCGGCGTGTCCGGATCATGAGATAGCACTCGAACTACAGTTAGATCGGCCTGTTAGCTGCGATGCGCCCCGCGTCGCCCAAGCGATTTCTAACCTTATGTCGAACGCTGTTCGCCACGGAACTCCCGGCGCACTGATTAGCGTGCGGGGTCTGATAGACGCAAATGGCATTGAGATTAGCGTTGCTAATAGCGGCGCGGCCGTACCTGATGAACTGCGACAAGATCTCTTTCATCCGTTTCGGCGCGGCGCGCATGCAGCCGGAGAGGGGCTTGGACTTGGTCTCTATATCGCGTCGTCCATCGCAACAGCACACAATGGCCGGATCGAAGTAACCTGCGAAAGCGGCACCACTACCTTCATCTTCAGGATTCCTTTGCTGTCAGCAGCCGTTGATGCCAATTGACGACCGTAATTTATAACGCGAATTACGAAACTGAAGCGTACCAATTGCGTTAATCTGCGCTAATTCTATCTCATAGATAGCAGACCTTTGGAGAGATGCCGCTGCAGCCCGTTCTGCATACAAAGTGAGCTTTCACTGCGCTTGCATAAACCCTTCCAAAAACGAGGGTTTTGGGAACGGCCCTAAAGTCAGGTGTGCAGAACCTAGTTATCCTGACATGACCACCAAGATAGAAGATCTGACACTTCCTCTGACTGCATGGTTGACCGCTAGGTTCCCGCCGTCATCTGCACCTCCAAGGTTGGGGTGGTGAGACAACCGGTTGAAACTGCCCTATTTACGCTGGTATCTATAGGGGGTAATTGTGCAGCTATGCCCTTGGACACAATCATCAACATCTTCCACAGCGAAGCTGACAATGTTGGCGATCAGATGTGTGGTCCGGCGCAGTATCTCTGGCCAACTAAATTTCAAAATATTCCTCTTGGGTCGAGGCCATCCCATCATGTCGATGCCGTGGTCATTGGGGGTGGGCAGATATTCTCGCAGATGAGTGAAGCTCTTGCTTCTATCTACGATCATAACCCGCGCGCAAAGGCAGTGGCATGGGGTGTCGGGTTACCCCCCCTAGGACGACGAAACCAACTTGTTACGGAATTGGCCGAGTGCTTTGCGGCGTTTGGAACACGCAACTATGACCGGCGAGAGCAGTTTAGCTTCGTGCCTTGTGCAAGCTGTTTGTCACCACTGTTCGACCGGGTTGGCCCTGCCACGCATGATGTGGTCGCATATGTACATCGTAAGAAACGAGGTCCCGAAGAGCTGCCGCCTGATATTCCAATAATGACGAATTCGATGCGTCCGCTGCGGGAGGTCATAGAGTTTATTGCATCGGGAGATACGGTTGTTACGAGCTCCTATCATGGAGTCTATTGGGCACAGTTGCTTGGCCGAAAAGTGATATGCCTGCCCTATAACGATAAGTTCGAGACTTTTCAGCACAGCCCAACAATGGCTGAACCGGGATCGTGGCTGAGGGCGATGGGCTCCGCTCTACGGACCGAGCCAATGCTTGAGGAATACCGTGCGCTGAATCAAGCTTTTGCAGTCCGGGCTATGGATATCTGGTGTGACTGACACCAAGATCACCGCAAAGCGCGTAATCGTTCATATCGGTCCTCACAAAACTGGATCCACAGCAATCCAGAAGTGCTTGACGGACAATCGATTAGAACTTGAGCGGGCAGGAATTTCACTGATCCATGGCGATGATACCCATAAAGCGGCGATCATGCTCCTTCAGGAGAGATTTGACGAAGCCGAGGCCACTTTGCGCACGGTTTCACAGCAAATCTCATCAACCACTGCCAATACAGTTTTATTGAGCCAAGAGGATTTTTGCGGTGATTTGCCGGGCCGTTCCCGCCGAAAGGTTGTTTACCCCAGGTTGACAAAAAATTTGCGGATTATCGCCCGGTCCTTAAAGCCACATCATGTCACGTTCGTCTTCTTTGAACGAGATATTCAGGAGTGGTTGCAAAGTTGTTACCATCAGCACCTCAAACACCGGACGTTTTTCAGTACCTTCGGAGACTTCCAACAACACTTGGAGGAGATAACTACTTGGGACTCAAAGTTGGAAAAGCCCCGAGAGACCTTTGGAGAAAGCTTTATAACCGCTCCGTACAGTAAAGTGCCGGATGCTGGGGTCAGAAAAATTTTGGAAATTGCGGGTAATCCATTACTGCGTTTGGCCCACCAACCTGAAAACAGTAACTCGTCGCCTACATTGGAGAAACTAAGGTTTCTGGAGCGGGTTAATGCTCTGTCCTCTTTTAAATCAACTGCCTGGTTTACCAAAACGCTTGTAATGGAAGGCTGGTCTCCGAAGATCAGTACTGATCAGACTGCCGCCGGCCATAGCCTGTCGGAACAGCCTGCAGCTTTAGCACTTCCTGAACTGGTGCGAAGGGCACAGAGCAGAGTTAATCGACAGCAGATAGACGACATCCTTCCGGAACGCGATGTGAAGCTTGAAGACTACCTGTTCGACTTCCTACCTGCCGACGCGACACTACCAGAAGTGTCACGAATTGATATACGGGACCAGTCACGACTTCTGGACTACCACCTGCGGGGAAAATCACAGCTGTCAAAGTTGAATGCCCTGACGATCAGTTACCTCCGCCGTGATACCGATCATACAGAAAAGGCAAAGTACCTCTTTCACCGCATTTGGGCTGAATGTGGCATTCTGCTGGTGAACGAGCTGACCACGCGTTGGCTGATCTCCACTTTACAGACTTTTCTCGATCATGGCCAAAACGAAGCACAGCGGATGATCGGGGCCAGCGGCTATTTCTATGCAAATATGATGAAAATCTACGAAGGCGAGCGGGCGATCGAGGGTCTTGAACAGGACGCCAACTATTCGGATTTAGAACCTCAAACGCCTAACAAATTCTCCGGGCTTGACCGCTATTCCGTCGGAGGCACTGACTTGCTGCTGAACACCAACGCGTTGGCACTCAACCTCGCCATGCGCGACGATGTTGCAGGTCTCGTACTTCAGGAACTACTTTTGCGTGTGAAGTCATCTGCCAACGTATTTACGCGGATGGATAGGACAAGAAAGGAGCGAGAAGTCACAGTACCTGGATTTGAAGACACGTGGTCCTTTTTTGATGAGCCGCGTTGATTGCTTGTAGTCAGCTGCTTTTCAGAGAACCCGTGGTTATTAGCCAGCTTTGATCAGTTTTATAAAATCGTCTCTATATCCGCCTGAAAGAAACCTCAACTTTATCGATGAAACTCTTCCGGGACATTCTCAGGAAGAATGAGAGAAACATTTTCCATACAACTTATCTCTGCTAGATCACGCTCATACTGGAAGTCCAACTTATCGATCCAGCTTTGTGAAATTCCAGTGATTTTGTGGTTGCTCAGGAGAGTTTTAGAAGGCTGTGGGATATTTAAAAGATATTTTTCCAAGGCGTCAATTATCTTGTCATCTGTTGTATCAAGCAGACTTATAAGGAATGCGAGCGTGACTTTCTCTGGGTGCTCAAAATCCCAGACTACAATTCGACTGCGCGGTGCGGCTGTCCTAATCCGACGCACAAGTTGCGCCCATGAGGGCGTAATGCGCGGCTCAGGAAAGCCTTTACCTTCCGGCATCCGGCTCACAACTTCATAAAGATAATCAAACTGACCTTGTATGGTTAGATGAAAGGTCACGGGTACGTCTGTAAAAATATCCGAGATTCGTCCAATCCGGTTCTTAGTATATGGCAGAACGGATTGTTTCCAAAAGCAGTCTTCCGCCCCGCCAAGTAGTGAGTGCTGACTTGCGGCAACGGTTCCATGAACAGACAAACTGGCGATTGCCGTTTCAATTTTGCGCCATGCGGAGACATCGACCATTGCCTCTTTCCGTTTGGCATTGATCAACCCGCGGAACTGTTCCCGCCAGAGTTGCCGAGAAAGAACCTGCGGCAGGCCTTCGCTCATGAGTATCCCAGGCTGCGAAACGGAATGAAGCAAGTCAGGAATAATTCCTGGTAGACCGAGGTGAAGGTTAAACATCGAGCGATTGGCCGTCACTAAACTCAGGAAACCCATGGTCAGCGATGGCTTCGCTTCCATCCGCGATCTTTCGCAATAGTATCGCCTGTTCTATAGCTTTTTGTGTCGCATGTTGACACACCATATTCATCGCCAAGTAGCCGCGTAAACGGTTTTCCAAGTCGCCGCTGGTGAGCTGAAGACATGCATCGTCTGCCTCGATAAGTGAACAAAGCAGTGGTAAAATCTCTTCTGCCCGCTCCAAAAGCGTTCCCGTGCTTAGGTTCGCGTGCGTAAAGTCGATCGTTACGCGGGCACCATCCACTTTTAACTCGATGTCTCGCATATTTCCTCGCCCTCTCTCGCGGCGCCTCTATATCCGCTTGTATGCGCGATATTGGAACAACTACTCAAGGGCAACTGGAACTAACACCTGCGCCCTAAAGCCCTCTACCTGGCAGTGCGAACATCTATGCCAGTTCTAGCGGTGCATCATGCCAGCGCAAACCGTTGCGATTGATTAAGATCAATGCCGCCGGTGATACGACATTCGTAAACGCCCAGCAGACCATGGCTCTTCGGAAAATACGGTCGGAGCCGTTCTATTTGAGCCTCGCTCAGCCAATACATATCGCTCATTAATCCCCCCTTGGTCGGAAGGTTTTAATCAGGGAGGGGGCGCAGCTTCATCCGAACTAATGGGTCCTGAGCCAAAGGAAGAAATTCCCACATGCGATCCGAGCATCCAGCTTCAGGTAATATGGTAAGCGTCCTCAAATGCTATAATCCGGGCCTTCGCGCTCGATGGCCCTCTCCCGCTCCAAAACGCGTTCGCGCTCCAGTACCCGCTCTCGCTCCCGGTCCTGCTCCGTCAGGTTCGCGCCGGCGCTCTCAACGTTGCGCTGGATCTGCGCACTTCGGTCCTCGCCGCGCCCCTCCCGCGCGGCCTGTAGCCGCTCAAGGGCAGTCTGCGGCCTCTCCTCAGCCCTACGCGGTGCACGGGCGGCCTGCAGCCGCTCCAGCGCCGTCTCCGGGGCGCGGGTAAGTCCAAGCGCTGCCGCGCGATCCTGCACCCGGTCTAACGCCCGCTCCAGCCATTCGCGGGCCTGCGCCTGAAACTCCCGCGCCACCTCGCGGACCTGAAGGCCAATCTCGCGCACCTCCTGCCAACGATCGGAGGCCGGTGTGGCGATGCCGCGCCGCATCATGCTCCAGCCCCGGGCTGCCAACATCGGGCAGGGGCGGGCGGTCCAGCTCGACGGCCCGCGCCATCTCAGCAACGTGGCCCCGCTCGTCGCCATTGCGCTCAGCCGCATAGGCCCGCTCAAGCGCTTCCTCGCGCTGCGCCTCCAGCGTGCGGTGATCCACCCGCTCGTGGACGTGGCAGCGCTCAAGGGTCTGGTTGACGTGATCGGCCCAGGACGAGCGCCAGTCCACCAGCAGCTCCTTGGCGTTCCAGTCGCGGTTCTTGGCACCGAACCCCTCGGGGCCAATCTCGCGAGTGGTCAGCATGATATGCGCATGATGGTTCCGCTGATCCCCTTCACGCCCCGGGGCGTGCAGGGCGATGTCAGCGACCATCCCGCGGGCGACGAACTGCGCCTGAACGAACCCGCGCACCAGATCGCGGTTCTGTTCTGGCGTCAGCTCGGAGGGCAGGGCCACGCGCACCTCGCGGCTGACCTGCGCATCCTTGCGTCGCTCGATAGCCTCGACGGCGTTCCACAGCGACGAGCGATCCCGCGCCCAGTCCGGGGCATGCTCCGGGGCGAGGATTTCGGTGTGAAGGACGCCATCCTTGCGGGTGTAGTCGTGCACCTCGCCGGTGCGCGCATCACGCACACGCTCGGCGGCGCGGTACGCGCTCGCGGCGGTCGCGGACCGCCCCTTACTTCGGGAAATCACCCCGCTGAGCGGGGCGGGTTTGAACACAGTACGGAGGCCAAAATGCAATTTTGGTTAACAGTACGCATATCCTGCAATTGCGACCCTCCACCGCAGCGCTCCACTTCGACCCTCTGGCATGTTGTCGCGAGGCCCGCTTCCTTGAGTGTCCAGCGTTCAGAAAACTTCGTGGCTATCGCGCATCAGACCGCGTGTTCTTGGGCGAATTGGTGCGCCCGATCAGGGTCACTTTCCGCTTAAAACGAAAAGTGTCTTGCAAGGCACATATCCTGCTACCTCTCACCCTCCAAAACGCGCCAAGACGAATTTGTATTACACGCCACATATCCTGCTATCGCTTCCCTCTATTTTGAGCCTCGCAACGGCAGCCTTTGTCTTCGTCACGGTAGAGAACACCACCACACTGATCGACGTGCAGAACAAAGCGGTGGCAACATCTGCCTCCGTGAAGGAGGCACGCACCTACATGGCAACGGTGGTCAAAAACACCGACTGGGAGACCAACGGTAAGAAAATCGCCGCCATCCTCGACAAGGCCATGCGGGAGGACCGCGCAGCATTGAACGCGGCGGCAAAGGCTGCCGATGATATGCAGACGATGTCCGTTGGCATCTCCCACAAAGTCGATGCAGCCGCCGACGCACAGCAAAAGGCCAGCCTTGCCTTCCACAGCGCCGCAGAGCGGCTGCTACGCGTCATGGAGGCCCACGAGCAGGGCAAGTGGCGCAGAATGGGCATGTTGGCCCTCGTAGCGGCGCTCACAGCCGCTCTTGGCCTATTCGGCGGTTACTGGTGGGCAAACGGGAACATTCAAAAGGCGCGTCTCGCCGAAGTCGGTGAACTCCTACGCTCATCCAGCGGTGAAGACTTCTGTGGTGATATGAGCGGCACTGTCCTCGAAGCTGACAATAACGGCGTCTACTGCGCATCGTGGATCAAGCAGCCAACCGAATAGGCGGGCGAAATCCGTCTGGCTGCTTGCCACTATGGCATCGACTCCCACGGATTGATGATTTGAACACCTGTCGGCTCAAAGTCCGCAACATTGCGTGTGACGATGGGCATTGCATGGGTGGCTATGAGAACGAGTTTACCAAAAGACCCAAATCCACCTCACTATTTTAACAAGAGGAACGCAGTTCCCTTATTTCTATAGGTTTCTCTATTTCAAGGACCTGTAACTACATGAATTTAATAGGTTAATCGAGTTAGACCTGACTTTTCGGGACCTAAACCTGACCTTTCGGGACTCTATACCTGACTTTTCGGGACTACCCTGACTATTGACTCTGATAAAAAGTCAGGCATGAAAGCCGGTATGGGATATGCAGTAAACAGCGCGGAATCGAACAGTCGTGACCCTGCTAAATTGAGCAAGGCGGGTGAACTGGCCGATGGGCAGTACAGCGAGCGCGCCTTACGCAATCCACCCAGTTTGCAGGCGCTCAAGCTGCAAGATGTGCTGATGAAAAATGCAGGCGGCAAGATCGCCGAAGATCAGTGGCACGAGCTGCCATTGGCGACGTTCAAGCAGGTGAAGGGCTTTCGCAACTTGACCCACGAAGACGTGGTGCGGCTCTTTGAGGAACTGCGCAGCGTGACCATGCGCCATGTGAACAACGCTGAAGGACATACTGCCATTTACGGCCTGATAGCCGTTGGTCGTGTGGACATGGACGAGGGCCACGGGAAACTGCGTTATCAATTCGACGCTGAGTTTCGCAAGATTGTTGAGCAATCTAACCTCTATGCCATTCTGGACTATCGTGCCGGCCTCGCCATGTCCTCGCGCTATGCCCATCGTTTGCATGAGATGATTTCGTTCCGTGCGGCTCGTGAACGACAGATGGAGCGGTTCACGGTGGAAGAGCTCCGCGCCCGTCTTGGCGTCCAGAAAGGCAAACTTGAAGCATGGAGCGATTTCAGAGTTAAAGCTCTCGATGTCGCTATTGATGAGGTCAGTCAATCGAGCCGGTTCCGTGTCAGCTACCGCATCACAAAACGGGAACGCCGCAAGACCACCGAAATCGAACTGGCATGGGAAATCAAAGAAGCGCTTGAAGACGCCAAGAAGGAACAGGAAGCCCATTCGGTTGCCCGTAAAGGCAGGCGGGCAGAAGCCAAGGAGCGGCTGGCCTTCCCTGAATCTGGAAGCGTCAAATACACCGATCCATGGGCCAAGCTGGCCAGTGAGAATTGCAACTGGGATCACGGTAAGATCGCCGATGCGTTCCGGTCGTTCTGTGCGCAGAAAGGGATCAAGCTGGGTGCAAAGAACATCGAAACGGTGTTCGTCAGCTTCTGCAAAAGCCAGAGCCGGATCTGAACATGGTTTTCGTAGAAATATATGACAACTATAGTTGTCAATTTTTCTCGATGAAACTATAGTTGTCATATGGTTGAGCTGATCCGAAGCAGTATTTTTGACGGCTGGTTGTCAGGCCTACGGGATCGACGTGCAAAAATGCGCATCGCTGCAAGGCTGGACCGTCTGGCTGTGGGGAACCCCGGTGACGCGAAACCCGTTGGCGGCGGCATATCAGAGCTGCGTATCAACTACGGCCCCGGCTACCGGGTTTACTACATGACGCGCGGCAAAGTGCTGATTGTCCTGCTCTGTGGCGGCGACAAATCCACCCAAGATGCTGACATCAGACAAGCCAAGGCACTAGCGGATCACTGGAAGGATTGAGCGATGGAAGACGTGACTTTTGCCCGCTACGACACAGCAGATTACCTCGAAACCGAGGAGGATATTGCCGCCTATCTTGAGGCGGTCATGGAGGAGGGTGGAGACAACCCAGCTTACATAGCCCGCGCCCTTGGAGCCGTGGCCCGTGCGCGCAATATGACCGCGCTGGCAGGTGAGGTCGGCATGAGCCGGGTGGGGTTGAATAAAGCGCTATCCGGTCAAGGAAACCCGACGCTGGCAACCGTGATGAAGGTTACGAAGGCGCTCGGATTGAAAGTTTCGATCCAACCAGCGACGTAATCTACCTAGATGCAAGGAAGCGTTCCAGAAACGGTGGTTTTTGGAACATCGTGCAGGTGCAGCTAATGACTGGTTTGAGCCCACACTTACACAAGGTTGCCCCGCCATGCTTTTTCATGAAGGTGTCGTCAGTAGCCAAAATTTGAAGGGGCCATTCTAATGCAACAAGAGGATGCTCTGTTTGATCCGTTGGAACTGCCTTGCGGTGTGATCCTGAAAAACCGGATTGCCAAATCTGCAATGTCCGACTCATTGGGCGATGGCACAGGCACCCCCACCGTTGAACAAAATCGCCTTTACAAACGATGGGCCGATGGGGGGCTGGCCGTGTCGATTATTGGGGAGGTGCAACCCTCGCCCAACTTTGCCGAAAAGCCCGGAAATCTGGTGTTGGACGTGAACTCTGACATGTCAAAATTCGAGTCTCTTGCAGAACACGGCAGCAGAAACGGCGCGCTGTTTTGGCTGCAACTTGGACATGCTGGTGCGCTTGCGTATCGCCCAATCAGCAATCCGAAAGGGCCAAGCGAACTCGACTTGCCCGACCTGCAATGTGAAGGGATGTCGCTGGACGAAATTCGACAACTTCCTTTGGACTTCGCCAAGACCGCAAAGCTGGCCCAACAAGCAGGGTTTGGTGGCGTGCAAATCCACGCGGCACATGGTTTTCTACTCAGTCAATTTCTATCGCCGTTATTTAACAAACGCAGTGATGAATACGGCGGGACAATCGCCAACCGTATGAAACTGTTGCTTCAATCCATTGAAGCAGTGCGTAAGGAAGTCGGTCCCGACTTTCCTATTGCGGTAAAACTCAACTCCTCGGATCAATTGGTCGGCGGACTTGATGAAGATGATGCTCTTGAGGTTGTCGCGGCTTTAGACGCCTCCTCCGTGGACCTTATCGACATCAGCGGTGGGACCTACTTTCCCGGCGCGAAAGCTGCCTCAGATGGAGCGGGGCGCGGGCCGTATTTTATCGAGTTTGCCAAACGTGCAAGAACCAAAACCTCCAAGCCTCTTATGCTGACCGGCGGTTTCAAAACACGAGCGCAAGCAGAAGACGCAGTGAGGAGCGGTGTGGTTGATGTCGTGGGTCTCGCCCGTGCGCTTGTTCTTGCGCCGAGCCTTCCCAATCTGTGGATGGAAAACCAAATGCCAGAACCATCCTTTCCAAGATTTTCGGATGCGCCAGAGGGCGGGATAACTGCTTGGTATACTATGCGGCTAACAGACATAGCGGCTGACAAAGAAACAGACGAAGTTGGCGACCTTACCCGCGCGATACGCGAATACGAAGTGCGCGACGCGAAACGCACAGAAATCTGGTCACGCCACTTCGAGGGCTGAGGTTGATTGAAAGGCTGAATGTTGGGCGGCATAGGTGTCGCTTTGTCCGCACAGCCGCTATTCAGTTGCGTTCCAAAAACCCTCCTTTTTGGCACGGTTTGTGCAGGTGCGGCTAAGGTCCGGTTCGAGCCCAAAGTTTGCTAATGCTGCGCGTGGGGCGAATGTCAGCTTCCGTGTAATTCATCGCGCCCAGGTTCATTAGGGTCACTGGAGAACAGCGCGATCTTGTTGCCGTGCGGGTCACGAAGATAGCCTACATAAAAGTGGGGGCCGTATAACGGACGAAAACCAGGCTGCCCATCGTCGGAGCCGCCTGCGGCCAGCGCTGCGCCATGAAGGTCACGAACCTGGCTTTGTGATCGCGCCTGAAACGCGACCATGACGCCGTTCCCAGC